>CACXAG010000006.1 GCA_902765585.1 uncultured Prevotellaceae bacterium | reverse complement strand
CCCCGCGCCCTACGAGGCCTTCATCAAGCGCTGGAACGGTACGCTGAAGATTTACCAGGACGTGCTGGACCGCAAGAGCGGCACGTCGTCCGGCGGCGGTTCGTCGTCAGACAGCGGCAACGGTGGCGGTGGAAACAATAATGGAGATAATGGCGGTGGTTCCGACGACAATGGTAGTGGCACTTCCGACGACCAGGGCGGCGGCAGTTCCGACCAAGGCGGTGATACGCCCACGCCGACTCCAGACCCCACTCCAGACCCGACGCCGAACCCTGACCCGTCAGGCGATGGTGGTGACGACAGCGGCACGCCAGGTGAGGATTAAGCGACAGCGGCACGCCAGGTGAGGATTAAGCCGTCAAAGAAACAAACAGAAAAAACTCAGGAGGCCCGGACCCCCTGAGTTTTTAAATTATAGAAACGAATATGAATAATATGAATAATTTATCTCACGAATAATAACGAATAATAATTATTCATATTCGTTTCCAAAACCAAAAAATAATTCGTTTCTTTTTCCGGGCGTCAGCCGGCGATTTTGGGCTTGAGCTCGTCGGGCGACTCGTTGGTGAACATATTTACAGGCGCAGCGGTACGCTCGAAGAGGTGGCGGATGACGTCGGGAGAGACGGTGACGGCGGGCTGGAAGCGGTCGCTCTGCATGTAGCGCAGGATGCTGTAGCGCAGCTGGCGGGCGACGGGGGATAATAGAGGTGAGGGGTGAGAGGTGAGAGGTGAGGGGTGAGAGGTGAGCGGTGAGACGTCGTGAGATGAGACGGGCAGGGTGGTCATCAGCAGGCGGCCGTTGAGGACGCGGGCCTCAAGGAGCATGGCGAGCTTGCGGGACACATGCCACGTGTCGATGGGCTGCACGATGGGCTGGTAGTCGGCAGGGAACTCAGAGAGGTTCATCACCTGCGTGCGGTTCACCAACTCCCACCAGTTCAGGTTCTGCCAGTCGTCGGTGGGGAAGTCGCGGAAGACGGGATGGGTGTTCTGGATGTAGGCGCCGGTGGTGTGCGGCGGGCGCATCTTAAACCACGAGGTGTTCCAGAAGACGGGCAGGAAGGTGTGGCGCACGTCGTTGCCATAGCGGATTTTGCCGTTGGCACAGAGCAGCACGGTGCCGCCATCCTGCAGCACCTCCAGAGCACGGGCGTCGAGGGAATCCGCTTCGTAGAAGGGGGAGGGGGAGTGTGGGGATTGGCAATCCCCACCAACAAGAAGAAGGGAATCGGCCCCAGAGGGCTGAGGATGGTCACTGGGGGACTGGGGATAGACCCAGAAGTCCCATTGGTTCTTGATGACATCCAGGAACTGCACCGTCAGCGTCAGCTTGGCGGGAGCGTGCACGGAATGCAACGGCAGCGAGACGGTGCCCAGGGGGATGTTCTTGCCGATGGGCAGCGTGCCGGCAAAGAGGTCGCCCTGGGCGATGACTCCCAGCGAGTCGGCGGTGATGAAGTAGGTGGCGGTGGCCAGGCAGTCGTCAAAGGCATTGTAGGCCTCAACGGGCACCTGCAGGGTATCGGCGGTGGTATAGACGAACCGGGGGAACCGCGCCAACGGCACGACGGGACCGCAGAACTGGCGCCAGTCGGCAGCGGTGCAGTAGCCCTTCTCGCGCCAGTGGACGTTGAGCGGTCCGACGAGTGCCGTGCCCTGGCCACTGTAGTCGTTGAGGCCAAGATACTGGAAACCGGCATATTCGGGGGTGCGCAGGTTGCGCTCCGTCTCATATTTATAGCAGAGCGTCTGCAGGCGTCCGCTGGCCATCAGGAACTTCTCGGCCTGCGAGGCCATGCCATTGTCACGCAACAGGTCCTGGAATATCTCGAAGTTGCGGGCTTTGTAGACGCCGGTATATTGCGTTGTCTCCTTGAAGTCGGGGAAGGCGCACCACTGTCCCTGCTCGTGGGCCACGATGGGCGAGTGGTTGGGCGTGGTTTCCTTGTAGTTGCGCGGGAAGAGAATCTGCTGGTAGTAGTCATCGTCCGAACTGGGAGCATGCTTGTCCCAGTCGAGGCCACGGGCTCCCGCCTTGACATGATACTCCGAGCCGTCGTCCCACGCCCAGCCGCCACCGACGCTGGCACCGGCATAGACCTTGGTGGGGTCGTACTTCTTCATCTCGCGTACCCAGTCGTTGCAGTAGCTGACCCAGTCGCCGGCGGGCTCGTTGCCTGCCGCCATCATCAGGAACGACGGGTGGTGGCCGTACTCGTCGATGATGCGTTTCGTCTCGTCCTTCAGGTACTGGTCTATCTTCTGTCCCCGGCGCAGCTTCACGCCGTGGTTCGGCCACGACGGTCCCTCGGGCTGCAGGTAGATGCCCATCTGGTCGGCAGCATCAAAGGCCGCCTCGGGCGGACAATAGCTATGGAAGCGCACGTGGTTGAGACCGTACTCCTTGCATTTCTGGAAGATGCGCAGCCACTCGTCGACATCCGTCGGCGGATAGCCCGTCTCGGGGAAGCAGCAGTTCTCCACCGTGCCGCGCAGGTAGAGCGGCTGACCGTTGAGCAGCAGCCTGCCGTCCTCGACGCGGATGTCACGCAGGCCGAAGGTCACGCCCACCAGCATGCCCTCATAGTGGACGGAGTAACGATAGAGCTGGGGGTGGAACTCATCCCACAGCACCGCATCCTTAGGCAACGGCATAAAGTAGCTGTTCTCGTTGACAATCACTTCCACTTGCCCGGCTTTCCAATGGGGTATCACCTGTTTACGCCAGATGACGGGGCCTGCCTGCAGTTCGATGCGCCCCGCCATGCCGTTCCAGTTGCCTTGCGTCTGGTCGGTGACGCTGTGGGAGTCCTGACCCACGCAGACATTCTCGATGCCGTTATAGACGCGAACGGTGATTTCGTTCCTCTGTCCGCAACGGATGTATCGCGTCACGTCGTAGCGATGCGGCACCGACAGCGACATGCCGTGGCCCACCTTACGGCCATTGACATAGACGGTGGTCTCGATATGTGGCCGCTCGATGAACAGCGTGATGGTGCTGTACTTCCACTCCTTGGGGACATAGACCGAGCGGCGATACCATGCTGCCCCGACATAATGGCGCTCGGGGGTCAGGAAGAACGGAAATTTCATCGCCCCCTCCTGACGGTAGCGCTCCATGTAGGGATTGAAATAGTAGGACGAGTCGTAGAGCGACCCCGTCCACTGCGTTCGGGTAGTGACCACGTCGCCCTTGCCGTTGGTGAGCATAGACCCCGGCAGCATGACATAATCGTGGAAGACAGTGCTGTCGCTGAGGGAAAAGTCCCACGAGCCAGCCAACGAGAGCGTCTGCTGGGCATGGCCGGTCAACCAACCGACAACCATCAGCAAACCAGCAAGGAAACCTTTATACATTGAACGTTGAACGTGGAACATTGAACGACGAATGATTAAAACACAATAAAAATCAAGTTCTTTTAAACAACGAATTTCACGAATTGAACGAATTTTTTAGCTGCGCTCAGATATTATTACGAATTTCACGAATGCAAAGTGTGGCGTTGCATTCGTGTAATTCGTCGTATCTCTGACGCATCATAATCATGTCGTTCTGCATAGAATAATTTGTTTAATTCGTTAAATTCGTGGTCGTTATTAATAGTTGCAAATAAAGAAGTCAGTCCAGGTGGAACACTTCCTTGAGCGGTATGGTCACAGGCGAATGGTCGGGATTGGTGTCCATGATGTCGGCCATCATATCCCACCAGCGCTGCGTGATGGGGTCCACCTCGTCGGTATCCTGCGAACTGCCCTCGCCGGCACACTCCTGATAGCCGAAGAGAATGTTGGTGTCGCGGTCCCAGTAGATGCTGTAGTTCGACACACCCTGTTCCTTGATCATCTGCACCAGTTCAGGCCAGATAGCGGCATGGCGCCGCTGATATTCTTCCTCGCAGCCAGCCTTCAGCTGCATCTTGAAAAAGATGAATTATCCATTATCAATTATCAATTAGCGAACGCGCAAGTACTTGGCCAGTTCGCTGCCGTTGGCACGCAGGCCCTTGGCAATGCTCTGGGCATTGGTCTTGGCACCGAGCAGCGACGTGTGGGTGTGGTCGTGGTTGAAGTACTTCATGGCCTTCTCCTTGCTGCCACACTTCTTGTCGAGGAAGTCGGCGGTGATGTTATGCAGGTCGACGAACTCCACGCCCGTGGCCTCAACCACCTCGCGATACCACTTGCCATAGGTGTCGTTGCGGCGCTCTATCTTGCCGTCAGTCCACTCGTTGCGCGGCGTCAGCGAGACGAGGATGGGCGTGGCACCCTTTTCGCGGACGTCCTGGATGAACTTCTTCAGATACCAGCCGAAGGAGTAGACCACCTCGTAGCTGCCCACCTGGGTATTGCTCTTCAGCTTCTGGTCGATGACGTTCTGTTTCGACAGGTCTTCCTTGGCAGCCTCCATACGGTAGACGTGGCAAGTGTCCTGAGCCGTGGCAATAGCTCCCCGGTACTTGGGTTTGTCGATAGGGCTGATGTCGTTGTGGCCAAACTGTATGAGCACGAAGTCGCCAGGCTTCAGCGAGTTATACACCCGCTCCCAGCGGCCCTCGTTCAGGTACGAGCGGCAGCTGCGTCCCGCCATGGCGGCATTGACGATGTCTATCTTCGTCTCGTCGAACACGGTGTTGGCCACGGCTCCCCAGCCCCACATGCCGTCGGGGTCCTTGTCGTTGTTCTTCACCGTGCTGTCGCCAGTGATGAACACCACGGGCTTGCCCTCGGTACGTTGAACATTGAACATTGATTGCAACGCCACACTCTCGGAGAGAGAACATTGAACGTTGCGCATCATCGCCTTCAGCGGATTGAGTGCCGGATTGTGGCTGGCCATCAGTCCCTCAGCAGCCGAGCGGGCATTCATCATAGCCCCGAAGCGACTGGTATGTATCTTGTCGAGGAAGAAGTGGTAGTCGGTCTTCCACGGCCCGTAGCTGTCGAGCTTCTTGGCGGAAATCTCGTTCAGGTCGACGAAGGGCACGCCCTCTTCTGCCGCCACCTGCATCAACCACTGGGTATGCGGCTTGCGCACTACCCTACCCTGTTCGTCGTAGGCATTGCGCGGCGTCAGCGACATCAGAATGGGGTTGCCGCCCCGAGCGCGTACATCATTAATATATTTACGCATGTAGCCGCCGTAGGTATAGACGGTTTCGTGCTCTCCCGTCTCTTTGATGGTGACTTGCAGCGTGTCGTCGCCCACGCCGGGGATACTGGCCCGGGCACGTCCCTCGTCATACGGGCCGTTGTCGTTGTGGCCGATGCTGATGATGACCCAGTCACCCGGACGGATAGCGTCACGAATGGGAGCCCACAGTTTATTATAAAAAGTGCGGCTACTCATGCCGCCCAGTGCCTGGTTCTCGACGGTAATCCGGGTGGGGTCGAAATACTCATGGGCATAGTAGCCCCAGCCCCACTGTCCGTTGTTGCCATTGCCGAGGGTGCCGGTACGCATGGTGGAGTTACCGATCAGGAACAACACGGGATTATTGCCCTTGCGGCTGGAGCCTGGCACAGGCCGTGCCGTCATGGCCTTGGCAATGCTGTCGGGCGTATTGTCAACGACGCCGTTGACGTCCTTGACCCCACTCCGGTCCTGCACCTGTGCCGAGACCGTCAGCACGAACAGGGTCATGAAACACGAAACAAAACATTTCTTCATGTTTTTCAATCAGCTTATTTATATCTTAGAAACGAATTATCCTAATTTTATTTAATTTGGTCCACGATTGCAACGCCACACTCTGCTTGCAGAGAATTTTTCTTAATTTATTTTGTTCTCGCAGAATATAATTCGTGATAAAAATTAGGATTAATTAGGATAATTCGTTTCTAAAGATCATTTGGGTTTATTTATACGGCAGATAGCAGTTCTGCGTGGTGATGCCGGGGGCATTGTTCTGCAACTTGCTGCTGAGCCAGATGTCGCCGAAGTTTGGAGCATAGCGGGCAGCACGGTTCTTGTGCAGCGCCAGGCGTCGCAGGTCTGAGTAGCGTGTGCCCTCGAAGGCAAACTCCATGGCATACTCGTCGCAGAGCAGGTCTTCCATGGCGTTGATATAGTCCTCCTTGATGTAGGAGGTCAGACCGAGGTTGAACTTGTCGCTGATGTCGGCAATCTTGGCATGGAGGACGGTGGCGTAGCGGTAGGACGAGTAGAGATCCTCGACGGCACCGGCACCATGGAAGTGGATGCCGATAAACGACTTCGTGGCGCCATTCTTGAAGATGTCCGAGTTCTCCTGTGCCAGGAACGGCAGGCGGGTAGTCAGCAGTTCATACGACTCAGGCGTCAGATAGTATTTGTCGTCGATGTGCGACTGTGTCATGTCGAGCACCTTGTTGCCCTGTTCGTCAAGAACGTCGTTGCCAGCCTCGTCCTTCTGGTAGACCTCCAGGTAGCGGTAGTTGGCCAAGTCGGAGTGGATGCCATTCTTGAGCACGGCAAAGGCCGCATCGGGATAGCCCATGCGGTTGATGGCCTCGGCCAGGTGGAGCCATACGGTAGCGTTGCGATAGAGCGTGATGTAGGCCGTGGAGGGCTTGTAGGCATAGACGCAATCGGTGTAGTCGCCCTCGCCCTGACTAATCAGGTAGGCACGGGCATCGCCCAGCGGTTCGTTCTTGACAATCCAGTTGAACGGTGACACCTTGACCTGCTCGGTATAGTAGTAGTACTGTGCATGGCGTGCGGAGTCGCAATAGGCCTGCGACGGCACAATCTGGATGGTCTCCATCTTCGGACAGCTGAAGGGGAACTGCCCTTTGGTCTCCACGGCCGAGGTGCGCTCAGTGCCGTAGTAGTTGTAGCCGTAGGCTGCCGGGATGTCGGTGGTCTTACCCATGGTGTAGTTGACGGCCATGGGGATGTAGGTGATGACATCGCCCGGTGACGACGTATGCTGGAAGGAGTTGATCCAGCTCGGCGCCCCCATGTAGAGCGAGTTGTTCTTTCCCTCGTTATAGTCCACGGGCCACTCAGTGAAGTCGCGGAAGATAGGACTGTACATGCTATACGACGTACTCATGCCTTTGACATAGTTGACGGAAATATTGCTGGTGCCGTTCAGTCCGGCAAAGCGCAGGTACTGATAGTAGCAGACGGCCGCCTTCTCGTATTCGCCCAGCTCCAGATAGATGTCACCCAGCACCACGTTCAGCGGCACGAAGCACTTGCGCGGATTGATGAACTTGTTCTGGCTACCCCAGTTGAGGGCACCGACGTCGCGTGAGTCCAGTCCGAAGGTCGGCACGGCTATCTGCTCGTCGTTATAGCGGGCCTTCAGGGCCTCCAACTGCTGTGCCTCCCCGGCGAGGATGGTCTCGTAGGGCGTCATCGTGGTGTTGGCATTAATCTGTGCGATGGTAGTCACGGGCTCGGTGATGTACGGTACATTGCCATACTGACGGATGAGCTGCAGGTAGGTCCACGCTCGGAATGATGCCACGGCACAATACTCGTTGCACACCACGTTCTGCGCTCCCGTAGCCAGCGTCGTATCGCGGTGAGCGAGGTAGTAGTTGCAGTTGTTGATGACCTTATAATAGAGGTACACGCTGTCGTACATGTTGGTAGCATCGGCCGTGAACTTCCCCAGGTTGCGCAGGTGGACGGAGGCACGGTCGGTCGTCGTCACCAGGTCGCCACGCAACTCGTTCTGGTAATAGTACTGGTCGGCCAACTGCTGCATGGCCTGCATGATGCCGTAGGCATAGAACACGGAGTCCGTCTTCTGGTCGAGTGCCGGATTGAACAGTTGTCGTGAGCCGTCGGACTCCAGCATGTCATCGCATGAAGTGAGCATCATGCTAAAGAATAAAGAATAAATCATCAAGAATAAACCTATCGGTTGTCTTCTATATACCTTGGTCAACATCATCTTTATTTCTTATTTATTATTTGTTATTTATTATTTTTTATTTAGGGCGAAGCCCGCATTACAGGTTGATCTTGATTCCCATGGTGAACACGCGTCCCTGAGCGATGTTGCCGCAGTCGATGCCCTGATAGAGCTGGTTGTTGCTGACGGAGAACTCGGGGTCGTTGCCCGTATACTTCGTAACGGTGAAGAGGTTGTTGCCCTCAGCCCATACCGAGACGCCCTGCAGCCACGACTGCCACGACTCGGGGATGGGAATCTGATAGGAGAGCATGATGCTCTTCATGCGCAGATACGAGCCGTCCTCTATCCAGCGGTCCGAGAAGCGGTTGTTGCCCAGCGGGTCGCCATAGTGCACGCGGGGGATGTCTGTCAGCTGTCCCTCATAGCGCCAGTGGGCTATCTCGGCCACCTGCTGGTTGTAGAGCGTAGCGCCGCTGTTCAGGATGGAGCGCTGGTAGTTGTAGACGTCGTTGCCCAAGCTGTAGTTGACGTTGACGCCGAGGGTGAAGCGCTTCCAGTTGAGGTTGAGGAAGATGTTTCCGTAGAGGTCGGGATTGGGGTCACCGATGATGACCTTGTCGGCCTCGCTGATCTCGTGGTCACCATTGGTGTCGACGAAGCGCACATCGCCAGCCTGGAAGTACTGTTTGGCTCCCGTCTCGTCCACCATATAGAGTCCGGCAGCCTGGGCAGCCTCCGTGGTGGCAAACACGCCATTGGTCTGATAACCATAGAACACGCCGACGGGATTGCCCACAGCCGTGAGGATGTTGTTGTCGCCATAGATGGACGATGTATAGTCGCCATTGGCCAGCGCCTTCACCTCGTTCTTGTAGTGACCCACGGTAGCACCCAGTTCCAGATGCCAGTCCTTGGTGACGATGGGCTTGCCGTTGATGCCCACCTCGAAACCGATGTTCTGCACCTTGCCGTCGTTGGTCCAGTAGTTGTTGATGCCGCCGATGGGGTTCTGGAAGGTCTTCAGCGCCAGCAGGTCCTTGGTGTTGTGCACGAAGAAGTTGGCCGTGACGCCCAGGCGGTTGTCGAACATATTGGCCTGCAGACCGACATTCAGCTTGGACGTGGTCTCCCACTTGATTTCCTCGTTGCCGACATTGGTCAGCTGCATGCCAATCTCGCGGTAGTTGTATCTAACAGTGGTGAACGACGTGCGTGCGGCATAGTTGTTGATGCCGTCGTTGCCGCTCATGTCGAAGCCCGCATTCAGTCGCAGGTAGTTGATGGCCCCCTGCTTCGGGAACCAGTTCTCGTTGGTGAGCACCCAGCCGAGCTGTATGCTGGGGAACAGCGCCCACTTGACGCCTGCCACCTTGATGCCGCCGTCGGCATTGGCTCCGAAACGGCTGTTCGACTCTGCCAGCAGCGAGACGGTGGCGAAGTAGCGGTTCATGTAGTTATAGTCACCCGAGACATACCACTGCATGTTCTTCCACACATCGTCGGCACCCTTCACCACGTCGTAGACATCGTTGCCCGTACCCAGCTTCGGGTTCTTGTCGTCCTCGCCCTTGGTAGAGTACTGCGTGGTGAGGTCGCTGTTGTCGAACGAGAAGTACGTATAGCGGAAGCCACCCATGGCAGCAATGCTGTGGGCGCCTATCTTCTTGTTCCAGTCCAGGTGCGTATTGCTCAGCACGTTGATCTCCTTGGAGAAGATGGAGGCCGTCTTGGAGTACACCGTACCGAGGTTCGTGATCTCAAACGACGGCAGACCGATGTTGGGACGGTAGTACGCCTGCGAGTTGCGGTTCAGGTAGTAGCTGAAGTGTGACGTCAGCGACAGGTTCTTGCTGAACTCGTAGGTCGGCGTCAGCGCCACGTTGAAGAAGGTGTTCTCGTTTCTGTTCTTGCGCTCGCCGCTGCCGTTCTTGATGAGTGCCAAGGGGTTGGCCTGCGAGTAGTTGCCGTCCTGCAGCGTGCTGTAGAGGTCGTCGGCATCGGCCAGCAGCGATGTGAAGGCCTCGATGTTCTTGTTATACTGATACGGATAGAGCAAGGGACTCTTGATGAGTGCCAGGAAAGCCGGTGAGGTGATGACGCCGGCACTCAGGTCGGCGGCGATGCCCTCGTCCAGCAGGTTCGTATTCGAGCGCGACAGCGACATGTCAAACTTCGTGGTGAAGTTCCACAGCAGTTTGATGTCGGTATTGAAGCGCACGTTGATGCGGTCGTAGCTGGTAGCCTGCACGTTCTTCATGGTCTGGATGTAGGCCACCGAGAGGTTATACATGCCGATGTCGTCGCCACCCTGCACGTTGATGCTGTAGTTGTGGGTCAGCGCCGTACGGTAGACATAGTCCGTCCACTCCGTATCGTTATGGTAGGTATTGTAGTAGTATCCGTCCTTGGCATCGTTCAGGAAGTTGAACTGCAGGGGATTGGTGCTGGAGCCTATGCGGTTCTGCACCTCGGGGATAGTGCCCAGCACCTCCACGGCATAGTTGCGGTACTGTGCGGCATTCATCATCGTGGGATAACTCGGCGTGAAGGTCCAGCCCACGCCCATCTTGGCATCGATGCGTGTAGCCATGGAGTGGCCGCGCTTGGTCTGGATGAGGATGACGCCGTTGGCACCCCGGGCACCATAGAGCGCCGTGGCATTCTTCAGCACCGTCACCTTGTCAATATCCTCGGGGGAGATGGTCGCCAGCATGTTGAAGATGTCGCCACTGTGGAGCGACGCCCTCTCGCGCTGCATGTCCAGTTCGACGCCATCGAGGAAGACCAGCGGCAGGGCGTTGGCATTGATGGAGTTGATACCACGTATGAACATGGCAGCACCCTGCTCCAGGTTGCCGGAGTGCATGTTCATGCGGATGTCGCCGCCCAGCTTCTGCGTCATCTCCTCGTCAATGGTCAGTCCGTTGCCGTCGGAGACGAAACTGTTGCGGGCCGTTATCGTCGTACCGTCCTCATACATGGCGGCAAAGGCATCGCTGAGCATACTGATGCGCACCTGCTGCGTACTGTCGCCAGCCATGATGGCCACCTGCTGCGATAGGTAGTTGGGCGACTGCACAAACAGGGCGGTGGCAAACACCGGCACCTTGATGGTGAAGGCACCCTGCTCGTCGGTCATGGCAGCATAGCGGTTGTCGCTGAGGGTATGAATACGCACACCCGCCAGCGGCGTCTTGGTGGCAGCGTCCACCACCACGCCCTTCACGCGGATGGTAGGATTCTTGTCGGTCACCACCGTGCGCTTCGGAGCCTTGATGGTGGTCGTGGCTTCTTCGTCTTCTATTTCGTCCTGGGCGAAAGCCACCGTGCTGGTCAGCAGCATGCCAATAACCAATAACCAATAACCAATAACCGTTATTCCATTGGCCATTCTCTTTATTCTTGATAGTTTCTTCATGATGTACAATGTTTATTGTTTCACGTTTATTGTTTATTGGTTAGCGAACGCGTCGTTATATTCCTTCGGGATGAGATAGACCCCAGCCACGCGCATCTGCTGGTCGTACTTCTTACGGTTGGCAGATGACGTGTAGGTCTTGGTGTGCATCATCATCAGACTGGGATAGGCCTCCAGTCCATAGTAGCATGCCGGGAAGGTGAACTCGCCGAGGTCGATGACGTTCACGCGTCCCGGATCGCCCAAATAGGTCACCGTGGCCGTGCTCGTTCCGTTGTCGGTAGTCACCTCTGACGACGTCTTGGCGCCCTGCGGCAGCACGGTATACTGCTGCTTGTTGTCGGCATCCGTCCAGCTCAGGTAGAATCTCAGGTAGTAGGGTTTCACCGCCGCCGTCTCGTCGTTCACCTGTTCGGGCACCGTGACCACATAGATGTGATAGGTTGCCGAGCATACATCGCGCAAGATGAAGTTGAACTCCGGCTTACCTGTTGTACCATCAATGTTGGCACTGTCTACGGCGATATACGAGAAGAACCGTGACGTCTGGGGGAACAGCCACTGGCGGAACATCTCAGGCACCTTGCTGAACAGCGAGTCGCGCCCTGCCAGGTTCTCCAGTGGAATGTTATGCTGAGTCAGTCGGCTCACCTTCAGCGTCTGTGCCGGCGTGGTCACCACGATGGGTTTCAGATAGGTCTCCCAAGAATGGTAGGGCAGGTTGTCGACAGTACGCGTCATCCCGTTGCTCATCTCAGCCGTCGCCGTGGTGTGCGCCACCACCTCCTGCATGTCCGTCAGGAAGTTGCCGCGTGTCGACAGCGCCGAGTCGCCCGGCGCGAAGATACCCTGACCAAAGAGCGGGCTGTTAGGCTGATACCAGTTGGAGAACACCAGGTTGGTGACGATGTTACGGCGTGTCAGCGAGTCCTGCAACTCTACGGTCGTTGTCTCTACAGCCTTGTCGGCCTTCGCTGTTGTGGCGGTGGTGGACGATGCCACCGTCGTCTTCTTCGTGATGTCCATGTAGTCCATCTTCGCTATGTAGTTGTAGTTGGGATGAATCCTGCCGTAAGCCTCGTTCCAGGCCTGATCGTCGGGAATGACCATACAGAAGGTACTGTCCTCGTCCTCCAGGTCGGCGCGCATGATGTTACGGATGATGTTGTTGCGCTTCTTCATCACCGAGTCCAGATAGGTCTGCTTACCGTCGACCAGCGGACCGACGACGGAGGCGTTGACGTCGAGATAATACTCGTCGTACTTCTGGATATAGTTCTTGATGGAGTCGCAGCCCACCAGGTCGTCTATGTTCTCATAGAGGTTCTTGTAGTACTTGGACAAACCGTTAATCTTGTGCATGACACCATTGGCGGAAGGCATGTTGATGTCATTGTAGGTGTATCCGTCGAAAGACACCCTCGTGAAGGGGTGATGCTTGGCGTTGAGCGAGATGATGGTCGTGCTGTCGAGCGCCGCCGAGATGGGGTAGTTATACTCCGTGATGTGCTGCTGCATGAACTGCTTGACGATGGTGGCGCTGTCAGAGCCCATGAGGCGGTTGTACTCCTCGTCGCTGACCGCTTGGTCCACCGGCGCCCAGATGGTAAAGAAGCGGGGGCTGTTCAGTGTTTCCGAGAAGTTACACTGGCGGGCCAGGGCAGCAAACTTAGTCAATTGGGGGTCGTTGGTGATATTCTCCCACAACGTCCTGTTGGCAGCCTCCTGAGGATCTGTCGGCACCGTGTTGTAGTCAGCATAGTCTGCGCATGATGTTAACATCATGCTAAATGATAAATGACAAATGATAAATGACAAACCTATCAGATGTCGTTTGTTTATCTTACTAATCATAATTTTCAATTTTCAATTTTCAATTATCAATTAGGGCAAAGCCCGCTTAATACCAATCCTCAGTCATGTTCTGACTATTGACAATGTCTAATGGCACCAGTTCCACAAAGTCGAACGACCAACCCAGGTTGGCATCGTTCACGAGGTTCTTGATACGCAGCCAATAGTCCTTACCCTGCTCAAAGCGCTGGGTGGTGATGATGCGTCGCAGCATCATCGTGCCATAGCCAGACTCAGAGCGGCAGCTGGTACTTCCTACTATCTGGCTGGCAGCAGAGTATATATCATCCTCCGAATACGACAACGGGTCGGTAATGGTATTATAGGTACCGCGCGAGAAAGATGCCGGAGCACGCATGTAGCCACGTACATGCATACGCTGGTCGCTCTCTACACCGAAGTCGTAACCGTCATAATAGTTCTCGTCCGTTGCCGACATGATGTCCTCATAACCGATGGTGGCATCCTCGTAGGGGTTGGCACAGGCATCGAAAGGAATGCCGATGGCCACCATGTCCGACTGCCTGGAGGAGTTGCCGAGATAGAACTGCATCAGTCCGCCACGAGCCATAGGAGGATAGATGATACGCAGTTCGTATTCACCCGTCGGCACGTGAGGCAGCTTGATGGCGAAGTCGTAGACATCCCAGCCCTGGAACTGGTCGGAGTTATGGGCGCGCCATGCTCCCATGACATTGAAGCGCAGCAGGGTACCGGGATTGTAACAGACGATATTGTCGAAGAAGGTGTTCTCGAAGGCCACACGGTTGCCGTCACCGCCACCGTTCAGCGTACTCACCTCAGCAGGGGTAGCAAAGCGCAAGCCGTTGTTGATGAGCTCATAGAGGAACGTTGACGAGTCGAAGCGCAGGCGCTCGTTCAGGGCGTTGCGTGCATTCTGGTCATACTTCAGGATGCCCCCGATGCGATGGATGAAGCCGTTCAGCGTTTCCACGCTGCTATTGCGGTCGATGGGCACACCGGCGAACACCAGTGTATGGTCGCCGTCACCGGGCATACCGAAGAGGCCCAGCTTGGAGGTCAGTGTGTTGTTGGTCAGATAGCGGTTCAGCCACAGGTTCTTCGTGGTCTTGGGATTCGTCTGCCATACCTTCAGCACGGTATTAGGCAGCATGGTCTCGAAATACTCCTGCGGCTCATAGCCGAAACAAACATTCCACGAAGCATCGGTCTGCTCGTTCTTCTCGTAGACGATGCGGTCGACGGGCATACCGGCACGCAGTATGTGATAGGCCACGAACATATTCACCACATTGAACGGTTCGGTGTAGTCGTCGCCAGTGCTGATGGTGATATTCTTCTCCTTGATATAGTCATACCACTGTCCGCAGTTGCCGTACCACTCTGCACACTTGGCCTTCAGGTCGTTGAAGTTGTTGATGCCGGCAGCGCGGAACACGTCGTCAGTCTCGGCAAATACTGTCCACTTAATCATGCACTCCTTGGGATAGTACAATGGGTTGCCGTCACGGTCGTTGTGATTGGTTCCCAAGTCGTAGGTCTTGATGGTGCCGTCGGCATTGCGCTTGACCTCCGCCAGGAGGGTGTCGGCATATCCCGTCGCTTCCAGGGCAGCATAGAAGATGCTCAGGTCCTTCTCTCCTTCTACGCGCAACTGGTCGTCCATGGTGCGGTCAGAACGGGGGATAACATTTGAGCAGATGTGCAAGATGCCGTTGATAGCCTCGATGTCGCCATCGATGATGGCCGAGATGTCGTTCAGACTGGTCAGTCCGATATAGTCAGGGTTATAGGCATCCTCTCCGAAGGTTCCCACGCGGATGCTGCGACCTGTCTTCATGGTCGTCCATGTGGTGCCCGTACCATCGAGGTCCACCTGCATGTGCTCCTCGCCTGAGAGGTGGAAGCGCGCAATGTCCTCACACAGCGAGTCGGTCATCAGCGCCACCTTGGCCATCACGTCCAGGCTGTTCCAGTTGGGGTCTTCGGTGATGCCATTGTGCTTTTGCTTGGCCTTCGAGATGAGGTACGACTCATCGTAATACAGGCTGTCCAGGTAACTGTTGACGCCATCGTTCAGGGGCGCGAAGCAGGTGTATTCACCATAGGTTCCCATATACTTGTCGAAGCCGCCTTTCTCCAGAATGGCATAGAAGGCACTGAGATCTTCCCTGTCGCGCAGCAGTTCGGCGATGGTCTTCTGGTCGGAAGAGAAGAGGTTAGAGCCATCTGGTTCCTCTGCGCATGATGCGAGCATCATGCTAAAGAATAAAGAATAAATCATCAAGAATAAACCTATCGGTTGTCTTCTATATACCTTGGTCAACATCATCTTTATTTCTAATTTATTATTTGTTATATATTATTATTTAGGGCGAAGCCCGCATTAATATTTCGCAGCCGATTTATAGACAGGGTTCTGCACCAGGCTGGCATTGATTTCCACCTCGTCTTGATTAATAGGCATGTAGAGGTAGCGCTCGTCGCGCATCTTCACCTTCATGGCAGTAGGCACCGTGTACTTGCGCAGGGCCAGCTCGAAGAACTCATCGCTATTCACCACATAGCCCTCCGTCAGCTTCAGCTTCAGGTCTGCCTGTGTCTTTGTATGACGGTAATTGTAGCGCATCAGGTCGAACCAGCGCTTGCCTTCGAAGCACAGCTCACGGGCCCGCTCGGCCAGCACCAGTTCCTCCATCTTATCTTTATAGACACTGTATTTCAGCGTGTACGAAGACTTGTTGGCATCCGACAAGGCCCGGTCGTTGACCACCTGGCAGATGGCAAATGCCTCCTCGTTGCGGGTGTCACCTTCGGCCTTGCCGCCCAGGTTGTAGAGCTGTACCAGGGCCTCGGCCTTCATCAGCATCACGTCCGTCAGGCGGTACAGTATCCAGTTGCGGGTTGTCGAGTTGATACGGCTGCCCGAAGGATTGCTCTCGGCACTGTTGTTGGTGCCTGCCGACGACAGTCCCACCATCTTACGTACGGCAAACTGCTCCACACTGGAGCTGGCGGCGTCGTAGACATATTCATATAGTCGCTGGTCGACGCTGTTGTTCCACACGCCATTACCCGTAGCATCCACGGTACCATACTTCGACGAGGCCTTCAGGTAGCCATAGCCATTGCCCGTGGCATTATTATAGCGGTAGTACATCTGGTCCATACCGTTATTGTTGACGTTAGAGTTACGGAACTGCAGCTCGAAGATGCTCTCGTCGGCATTCTGTCCTGCCTGTCCGAAGAGGTCGTCATAGAAGTCGGCATAGTCCGAGAGGTAGTAGTCCTGCTTTTCATCGTCACCGCGCCAGCGTCGGCGTGTACCGCTCTGCTCGTATGCCTCCTTCTTGGCCTTGATGACCTTGTCGCAGCATGCCACACAGGCCTCATAGTCGCTGGCATCGCGGTTGACGGAGCCACGCCAGAGGTAGATGTCTGCCAGCAGGGCGTTGATGCCGTCCTGATTCATGAGACCCTTGTCGCGCCAGTCGCCATAGGTAGAACCCGAGATGGCATATTTGGCAGCCTCCTTCAGGTCGTCAATACACATGGTCAGCACCGAGTCGGGACAGGACTGCGGCACATTGAGTTCATCACTGCTGTTGAGGTATGCATGCGGTGTCACGGGAATGTCGTGGAACACCTTGGTGAGGTAGAAGTAGCAGTATGCCCGCAGCGCCAGCATCTGTGCCCTGTTGGCATCATAGTCGCCACGCGTATAGTCCGGGTCTACGGCTATCACGTCTTTTGCCTTCTCCAGCACCAGGTTACAGTAGTTGATGGCCGAATAGAACGGATACCAGGCGGTGAAGGCATTCTCCGTCTCGATGTTGAGTGAGAATATCTGTGCCAATGGTATCTTATAGGCTGCCGAGGCAGGGAGTGTAGAGGTCATCACAAGTTCGTCGGAACGGAAATCACCCCAGACTATCATGTTGCGTATGGCCGTAGCGTCGCGCAACTGTGCGTAGGCCGCTGCCACGACGGCATCCACCTCGCTCTTCTTCTGCCAGTAGTCTTCATCCACCGTCTTGTTGTCCGGCAGAATCACCGTATCAACACACGAGGACATTCCAATAACCAATAAACAATAACCAATAACCGTTATTCCATTGGCCATTCTCTTTATTCTTGATAATTTCTTCATGATGTACAATGTTTATTGTTTCACGTTTATTGTTTATTGTATTAGAATCCAAGGCTTACGCTGGCCGTTACCGACCTGGACCTGGGTGTGGTAGCACCATCGGCAGCAGGACTATAGGTACCTGCGGCTATTTCCGGGTCTATGCCACTGTATTTCGTCCAGCAGAAGAGGTTGTTCATAGTCACGTAGGCCGTGAGGGTGTTCAGTCCATACCTCTTCAGCTTCTTCTTGGGAACGCTATAGGAAATCTGCAGGTTGTTCAAACGCATAAAGGAGCCATCCTCGACGAATCGCGAACTCACCTGATAGTTATAGCCCATACCATAGAGCGCACGTGGAATCAGCGTCACGTCGCCATCCTTGCGCCAACGATAGGTCACGGTAGCGGCCTGGTTCTCCGTTCCATACATACTCTCCAGACCCATACGCGCCGTATTGATAATCTTGTTGCCCCAACGGTAGTTGAAGCGTGCCACCAGTTTCCAGTTCTCATACTGCATGGTCAGGCTGAAACCACCCTGCACCTTCGGCAGCGAGTTACCCAGATACTTGATGTCCAACTCGTTGATGGTACCGTCGTGGTTGACATCCTCATAGATGGCATCACCACCCTTGAACTCATAGTCCGTTTCACCATAATAATATGTAAGGTGCTTGGGCACACCCGTATTGGTCATGATGACCCTACCCTTCTCGTCAGTAGCAACGGGGAATGTCTTGCCCTCAGCCAACTGCTGGTTAATCCAGGCCTCGTAGTTCCAGTCGTAGGTCTCGCCACGAGCGGCAGCCTGAGCCTGCAGCTGCAACTGCTTGGTATTATAGTTCTGCAGGTAGTCGTAGGTATACTGGAACACGCCCAGGCAATTATATCCATAGATAGAGCACAGCGGGTCGCCCACCACCACGCGGCTCAGGATGCTCTTGGCGCCGCGGTTGCTCCAGCTGGGTTGCGAGTTCATGTTGTCCAGCACGCGCTGGTCCATGGCCAGCAGTTTGTTCACGTTCTGGGCCAGATTGAAGGTGGCCGACACGGAGAACTTCTTGATCTTGATGAACTTGTTGGCCGAGATGCTCATCTCCCATCCTTTGTTCTCCATCTCGCCCACGTTGCCGTAGGAGAGTGTGGTAGAGGTGTTCCATGTGGCTGACGTGGGAATGGGAATACCCTTCATGATGAGGTCTTTCGTATTCTCCTTGTAGAAGTTCAGGTCTATCTCGTAAGTATCGTCGAGGAATCCTATGTTCAGACCTAAGTTCAGACCAATCTTCTTCTGCGGACGCAGGTCGTCGAGCTTCATACCGCTCATCGTGGTGTAGTAGCCCGTACCATAGCGTCCGGCACGAGAGGTGTACTGGTTGAAGTAGTTGTCCACAGCCACGCTGGAACTACCAGTAATACCCCATGAACCGCGGATACCGAACATCGACACCACGGGACGGATGCGCTGCCAGAACGTCTCTTCGCTCAGGTTGTAGCGCAGGGAGACGGACGGCGAATAGAACCAGGGATTCTTCGGGCCGAACTTCGAGTTGCCGTCACCGCGCAGCGAGAAGCTGGCATTATAGCGCGACTTGTAGGAGAAGTGGGCATTGTAGACAAAGTCCTGCCAGGCCGACTTCGTGGTACCGGGCTGGTTGTCCATGCCCAACAACTGGGCGTCGACGGTGGGAGACTCAATGCCGTTAGGAACGGCGCTCTGGCCTACATACTGGTAGGTATTCTTCTGGGTACCGGCCTCATAGCGTGCCAGCATTGTCAGGTAGAAGTCCTCGTTCTTGAAGGCGGGGGTATAGATGAGCTCCATGCGGGAACCCATCTTAAACTGGTTGGTCTCCGTATTCGTGATGAAGTTGTAGTCGCCATCGGTATAGCTGCCATTGGAGAGGCTGCCCGGCATATAGGTGGGACGGGAGTAGGCGTAGATGTCGAAGTACACACGACCGTTGAACGTCAGTCGGTGCTGACCGTGCCCCGTGCCTAATAGTTCGTACTTGATGTTGAAGTCAGGCACGATGCTATAGGTCTTCTCCTTCTGCCACGACATGTTGGCGTAGGCCACGGGGTTGCCGATGGCTACGACGTCCGCCAGTTGCAGCGACGTATAGTTGCCGTCGTCGGGCGTCTTGCCCGATGACGTGGGATTCATCAGGAAGAACTCGCCAGTGGTGCGGTCGTACTGGTCGTAGCGATAGATGCTGGCATTGGGCGCCATGGCAAGAGCCATAGCCAGCAGGGCACTGTTGGAGGAGTTGTTCTTGCTGCTGCCGTAGGTATAGTTTTTCAGGTTGTCGGTATAGGTCAGCGCAAAGTTAGTCGAGAAGCGAATACGGTCGCTGACGTTGTAGTCCAGCACCAGGCGTGTGGTCAGGCGGTCCATCTGCTGCTTGATGACGGTGCCGGTCTGGTGGTTGTAGCTGCCGGAGATGCGGAACTGTGCCTTCTGTCCACCACCCGAGATGTTGAGCGTGGCCTCGTGCTGCTGGCCGAACTGCGTGATGGCGTCCACCCAGTCGGTGTTCTTGTTCCAGTTGTTGGCGTCGGCCCACGACTCGGCGGGGATATAGTTGATTTCGTTGATGGTGGCGGTGGCCGATGAGCTCTGAGTGGGATTGTAGAACTCCTCCTTGAGCATCATGGTGTAGTTGTCACCGTTCAGCAACTTGTAACCGGCAGGCATCCAGGTGCCCGTAAACTTATAGCCCATGGTGACACGAGGTTTGCCACGAGCACCGCGCTTGGTGGTAATCTGGATGACACCGTTGGCACCCTGCGAACCCCAGATGGCGGTGGCGGCGGCATCCTTGAGCACGGTGATGCTGGCGATGTCGTCCACACTGACGGCGAGCAGCGAGGAGAAGGCCTCCTCGTCGGCACTCTCGAGGTCGATGTCGGCGGTGTTGTACTCAAATATCTTGTCGTCGACGACTATCAGCGGCTCGGCACTGCCACTAAGCGTAGAGACACCACGCAGGCGCATGGACGTACCGGCACCGAGGTTACCGGAGTTGGCCACGATGTCCAGACCGGCAATCTCACCCTGCAGGGCCTCGTCGGCAGAGGTGAAGGACATACCCTCCACGGCCTCCAGCTTGAAGGTCTGCTGCGATACGGACACCTCGCGGCTGTCGATGTTCAGTCCACCAGCCTGTGTGCGGCGACCCTTCACCACGACCTCGCTAATGGCCGTACCTTCGTCCTCTAACTTAATCTTAAAAGTGCTCGTTGCACCGATGGTTAGTATCTTGGTCTTACTGCCCACGTAGGAGACAACAAGTTTATTCTTCGGGTTACTGATCTTCATAGAGAAGTTACCCATCATATCAGTCTGTGTCGCATTGACGATACGGTTGTTGGCATCTCGCTCCACCACGTTGGCCATCATGACTGGGCCCATGGCATCTTCCACCGTACCTGATATGACCTTTCCCTGTGCCATCGCCAATTGTGCGATGACAGTAAACAGGAGCGTCAATAGGATTCTGGATTTTGACATATCTTCAATTTTTCAAAAACTTCAATTCTTCAATCTATCAATTCTTCAATTCTCCAATCAGTATTGTCTGTTGCTGTTATAGCACAAAGGAGTGTTAATGCCGTGGACGGTGACGAAGGCCGAGGTCTCGATGGTCTTGTAGGTGCCATACGAGCTGCTCTTGGTTTCCGTGGTGATGTCGCGGGCAATGAGGTTGGCCGTGTCAGAAGAGGCGTCGATGGTGACCGACGTGTTGGAGGCATCCTTCACCGTGAGTTTGTTGTTGCCGCCAGTGGCGACGAGCGTCAGGGCAATGCCGAGGGCATTCGAGCAGAAGGTGGAGTACGCGGGCTCCGGGGTCGTCAGTCCTGTCTCGGGGTCGTAGTTCTTGAAGTAGCGGTCAGCAAAGAGCGAGCTGTTCTGCGTGTGGTAGCGCACGAAGCTGGCCATCTTGTCCAACTGTTCCTTCACGTATTCCGAAGCCTGCTGCTGGTTCTTGAAACCGTACTTGGCGGCTACGCGCTCCCAGTTGCCGACTATCTCCAGCACCTGTTGCCAGGTGGGCAGTCCCATGGTCTGCTGGGCCTGCACCATCGCCTCGTAGGTGGGGGCATAGAGCGTGTAGTTATAGGCACTGAGCATGCTCCAGTTATCGTTGTCGTCGATGACGCGGTAAGACTTTAGCTTCACGTCCTTGTTCTCACCCTTCTCACCGGTCAGGATGCCAGCGAAGGTGTAGATATCCTCGTTGTTGAACTGTAGACAGAAGTTCAGGAAGTGGTCGTAGTCAGGGGGTGCCACGTCGTAGTCGGCGTTCTCGTCGTAGAACTCGGGACGCGACAGGGTCTCCATCACACTGGTAATGGTGGGCTGCAGCGGGAAGTCGAGGCGGTAGACGGTGCCGTTCTCTATCTTGGCGTCGGCACTGTTGACGTCGAAGGTCTCGGTGATGGTGGACCACTGCGAGCGGTCGCTGACCTGCAAGCCGCCTGCTACCTTGTCGCCGTCGACAACGATGGCACCGCCATGCTTGGTCTTATAGTACTTGTTGCCATAGAGGCCGTATTGCGGACTACCCTTGCCGGTCTCGGTGGAGTCGGCCAGGACGATGGTGCAGTAATCCAGCAGGTCCTTGATCTGGCTGTTGAAGATGCCTGTCTCGATGTTGATGTCCTGGGCACCGGCAGCCTCCACGTAGGATGAGAGCTGGTTGTAGGGGCCGCCCTGGTAGATGTATTTCTTCACCAGCACGTGGAAGGAGCCGTCAGCCTGCGGGTCGAAGCGGAAGCGCAGGCCCTTCAGTCCGTCGTCATCCTTGACGGACGTGGGGTCGATGACAATAAACTGCGTCTCGTTATCCGTGGGCACGAAGAGACCGTAGCGGGCCTTCATCGACAGCAGGTAGTAGTACATGTCGGCACCCAGCTTGGAGGGTGTACCGGCGGTGGTCTGGTGGTCGTTCAGCATCTCGCCCATGGTGCGCATGTCCTTATAGACGGAGGCGGGACCGAGCACGGAGTTATAGAGCTTGGGACCGAAGAGCTTGTTCATCTTGTAGATGACGCCATTGTTGGCGATGGTGACGTCGTAGTGGCCGTCGCTCTTGCGCTGGATGTCGTCCTTGGTGACGTCCAGAAACTCGAAGGCATCGTTCTGCACGGTAGAGAACGTGCTGGGGACGGTCTTCGACAGGTAGCCCTTCATGACGTTGTTCAGGATGCTGGCAAAGATGGAGGGGTCGTTGTTGTAGACGGCGTCCAGGTGGGCGTTGAGGTTGGCGGCGGTGATGTCTAACGAGGGGTCGCCGAGGTTCTTCAGGATATAGGCGGCCTCCTGCAGGAAGTAGTTCTCGACGGCACGGTCGTCAGGGGCTAGGAAGGCGGCTATCTCCGCCTCGTCATCCACGGGCTGGCCCTTCAGCGTGGGGTTATAGTAGTTCCATCCCGGGTCGAAGTCGAGCAGCTGGTTGTCGGCCACGGTCATACCGCGCAGGGGCTGTGCCAGCTTGGAGCGCTGCGAGTTCTTGCTGAGGTAGCGGATGGCAAAGACGGTGTCCTGACTGCTGGAGCCGGAGGTCTCGCCATACTGTTCGGTCAGCGTCATGTCGGCCTCGGGGAAGCTGTAGTAGTCCAGCATGCGGGAGAGATAGCGGGTGTCGGCGTTGCCGCGCAGGATTTCGGCCATGTTGCCGGGGTTCACCAGCACTTCGTCCAACTGGTGGATATAGCCGTTCTGGCATACCACGTCGGCCTTGACCACGCGACGGTCGAAGACGTAGGCATCGCCATCGACATAGTCGTGGCCGGTGAGTATCTTGAAGTCGCTGTCGTCGCCCGTCAGCGTCATGTTGCGGTTCAGCATATACTCGCCCGTTAGGTGTACCATGGGCGCCACGGTGTTGTCGAACACTGCCAGCATCGAACGGCTGCCGTTCTTGAAACGCGAGAAATACTTGTTGTTGGCGGGCATGTCCTGAGCGGCAAAGGGCGTCACGGAATAGGAGAGGCGCATGTTGGTGGCGTGCTTCACCAACTGGCCCTGCAACATGTTGCCGGCATTGTTCTGCTTGTTGGACAACGTACCGACGAGGATGGCGTTGTCAATCATCGTCGAGAACAGCAGCTCGGCTTTCTGCGAACGGGTCAACTCGTCGTAGCTGCTGACGCCAAACTTGTTGTTGCCGCCTGCGAAGAATCGCTCGAAGGCTTCATCGTTGGCTGGGAAGATAGTCTTACTACCAGTTTTGCTCAGCACCTCGGCATAGTTCATGTCGTCAATCAGCCGACAGTACGTGTTGAACGTACCCTCCAGCTGGGTAGACTGCTGTAGCTCTTTGTAGATACTCTCGCCAAGCCAGGATGGCAAATCTCCCTCAGGCACCACGTACTCCTTGGTACAGGATGTCATGGCTATGCACACAAGGGATGCATACAAAAAGAGTTTTTTCATAAATAGACTGTTTATTAATATTTTATTGATTTGTCGTTAGTAATACGGTCTGTTGACCACGCATTTCTGCATAGTTTTCCGAATCAAGGTGCAAAATAACAAAAAATTATTGAATCTTGCAATTAATTAACAGACTATTTTCAAAAAAAGTATGTTTTTAACCTTAAAAGCAAAAAAATCGGGGACGCAGCGATGTGCGTCCCCGATGGGAATTCAGTAAGGGTGATGATTTACTTCAGCACGACCTTCTTGCCATTGATGATGACGAGGCCCTTGTAGTTGCTGTTGACCTTCTGGCCAGCGAGGTTGTAGATACCCTCAGCCTTGACAGCGGTGTTAGCCTTGACGACATCGATAGCAGTAGGATCGAACGGCTCGGTCTCGCCAGCGGTCAGACGCTGGATCTTCAGGTTGTCGAACCAGCAGCGGCGGGTGGCAAACTTGTTGTCGTAGTTGCACTCCAGCACGAACTTGGTGGGAACACCGACCAGGGCAACCTCATGAGAGGTGGTAGAGCCATTGACGCTGTTGATGTTGCAATACATAGACTGGCGACCATAGTCCAGAACGACCTCGAAGTGGGTCTTCTGCAGCGGATTGTTGGTGGGATCCTCCACATCGGCAGGAGAAGCGTCGTTGTAGGAACCGCCAGACTTAGCCCAAACCTTGCTCATATCGGCATCGAAGGGGTTGTAGGTGTCGGTGCCCTGATAGTAGTTGCGATAGATACCACTGACGTTGTTGTCCTCGGCATCCTTCAGATAGAAACCGATGGAACGGTTGTTCAGACCCTGGATGTAGAAGTCGCAGGAGACGAGCAGGATGTTGGTACCCATGTCACCGAGGTCGAAGGGTACAGTACCAGTGCCGTTACCAACACGGATATAACCCTTCCACTTCTGCTCACCGTTAGACCAGAGACCCTTCTCGTAGGGAGCATCCTCACCCTCGGGAGCGATGGTCTTGAAGTGAGAGAACTCCATAGTGCCAGCGGCACCGGCAATGCTGTAGAGCTGGGTCTCCTCGTTCAGGACGGCCTCGTTCTCGAAGTCGATGTCGACAATCGTGGTGATAGCACTGGCAGGTACGGCAGCCTTGAAGGCATCAACAGCCTCAGCCAGCTCGGCAATGGCAGCATCAATCTTGGCAGCATTGTCCTCGCTATAGTCGGTGGCCTTCATCTCAGTCTGCAGAGCCTTGACCTTGTCAATGGCAGCCTGGAGGGCAGCCTTGCCGGTAGAAGACTCGTAGATGCGCAGGGCCATGGTGCCCTCGGCATTGTCGATAGCGGTCTGGAGTGACTCCAGCTTGTCGTTCTTGGACAGGAACTCACGGTTGCCGTCGAGAATCAGCTTGGTAGCCTGGTCGTACACCTGGAACTCCATCAGACCGGTCTCGTCCTTGGTGGTATGCACATAGACATCCTCGTCGTAGGTGGCGATGATCTCGTCCTGCGTCATGGCCTCGTAACCGGCAATCAGCGGCTCTACCTGGTCCATCACAGCACGCAAATCGGTCTTACCCCAGAAGTAGGACTCGTCAGCCAGATATTCAGCAGCCTTGGTGAGGGCGTCACGACCAGCCTTAATCTGAGCACGGACATTCTCCTCGTAGGCTAACTGCTTCTGGCTGTACTTGTTCTCGTTCTTGCCCCAGAGAGAAGCATTCCTGACGTAGGTGACAGAACCGTTCTTCAGCGTCTTGTAAGCATCCTTACAATAGGCCTTGAAGCCAATCTCGTAGTTGCCGCTCTCAGTCACCTTGGCGGCAATGATGAACGGAGTATAGTTGATAGGCTCCAGACCGTGAACCTCAGAAACCAAGGTGTCAACGACCTGGGTGGTCTCATTACCATCACCATCAGTAACAGTTCCGAGCTTACCGATATAAGCTACACCGTAGGCTACATCCCAGCCTTCGTTGACGGTCCAGGAAGAAGAGGTGGCGTCCTCGCGAACAGCGGCATTGCTCTCAATACCGAAGACGTAGGAACCGGGATCGAGGGTCTTCTGCATATAGACACCCATGGGGCTCTCAACGTCGTTCCAGTTCCAGGCTGAGTTACCAGCATAGTGACCCAGGTCGGGATAGTCGTTGACATTCCAGAAAGCACGACCGGTTGTGGTAGCGGTCCAGTCACCATAGGCGCTGACCTTCTGAATGTTCTTGCCGTCGGTCTCGGCACCGTCGTAGAGGCCTAAGTAGTTATACTTGTGGGTAGACAGATAGTCGTCCATGTTGGCCTTGCGGAACTCCTCGATGATTTCCTGAGCGGTGGCGAGCTGCTCGTCGAGCTCAGCCTGACCGGACTCGTCGCCGATGGCCTGCAGGTTGGCAATAGCCTCGTCGTAGCCATAGTCGGCCAGCACGTCGGCAGGCCAGTCGCGGCAGTTCTTGTAGGCATTCAGCTGCTTCAGCATGGTGTCACGCTGACGGAGGTCAGCAAAACGCAGGGCGGGAGCAATCTGAAGGTCGGCAATCTCAACGGTGGCAGCCATGCCGGTGAACGAGATGAAATAGGTACGGGCAGTGCCGTCACCCACGATGGCATAGTAGAAGGTCTGCCACTCCTCGGTCAGCTCCTCGGCGGTGTTAACGATGACCTCACCCTCAGTGTAGGGATAGGTGTAGGCATGGGCTTCGTTGCCAGCAACCTTCACCAGGTTTCCTGCTAATTTGTAGCCGTCGCCAGGGATGCGGATCTTCACATTGTCCAGGGCGGCACCCTTCATCTTGAAGCTTACCACGTAGGTAGAGCTGGCATCGGTGGGCTCAAACTTGAAGTACATACCCTCGCCCTCGGTAGCATCAATACTCTGAACGGAGTTGATGCCCTCACCTAAGGTGTTGGCATTGATGTTGAACAGGTCGGCCAGCGTCTTCCCTGTAGCAGTGATGACGGTCCAGCCGGTCAGGTCCTGGAATGCATTGTTGGCATTCAGATTGGCACCAGTAATCTGGAAGCGACCCTGGGGGGTGTAGACGAACTCACCCTGACTGAGTGCAAAACCTGAAACAGCAACGCACATAGCCATAATGGCAAAAAGTAAACGTTTTTTCATAACAGATTGTTTTTTTAAGTAATTAATATAATGGTTAAATTTGTTTCAGCTATTTTCGATGGCAAAATTACACATAATAATTCAGAAACACAAACTATTTGATTTTTTTAACGTAAAGTTTTTAAGAGAGTGACACCCGTCTCATGGCATCACTCTCTCTTATTCCTTTACTTTACCACGAACTTTCTGCCATTGCAGACATAGACGCCAGCAGGCAGAGTCTTGATGTCGGCATCGGTGGTCTGACGACGAACCAGACGGCCCTTCAAGTCGTAAATGGCATTATCCATTATCAATTTCTCATTATCAATTAGCGAAGCGCCGACGCCTGTGGCTGGCGTATAGCGGACATGCAGGTAGCCGTCCTTGAACTTGCTGGTGTCCCAGTAGTAGTGTGCTGGCAGCTCAGGCAGGTCGAACTTCACCTGGCCTACGGTAGCCTTGCGGAAGTTGAACACCATGAAGGAGTCGGCCTTGGCCTCATCCGTGCCAATGTTAGTAGCGGGATCGTAGCTGGTAGCGAGGTAGACGCTGACGGTGGCTCCGTCCTTGAAGGTGATGGAACCGTTGGCATCCTCACTGAAGAGGTGGGAGCAGCCTGGCACGGAGGGCGACGTGGAACACTTAGCCACACCGACATAGAGGGTGCCAGTAGCACCAATGGTGAGGGCGTGGTTGCCAAAATACCAATAGCCGGTGGTGGACGTGCCTTCCAAGCCCACACGCAGGGCACCATGGATGGTGACAGAACTGTTGGTGAAGCCACGAGTCTTGGCAGAGGCCCTGACGGTAGAGCTCAGACCCTGAAGGGTAGCACCTTCTGCCACGGTGAGGGCTCCTGTGCCGAGGGTCTTGCTGGCGCTGACCACGAGGGTACCGCCATTGACCTTGACGGCACCGCTGTTGTCCCAGGAGTTGGTGACGGTCATAGTACCTGTGCCAACTTTATTGAAGTTGTCGACAGAGGTGACCTGGCCGTCGAAGGTGAAGTTGGTGGCGTTGCCGACGTTCCAGGTGTTGGCAGCAGAGGAGGAGCCCTGGCTGAATGTACATGTGCCGCCCAGTGTGCCAGCACCGGTCAGTCTGCCGATGGACAGGGTACGGCCGCTATTCTGCACATTGATGCCTGTGGGGATGTTCAGCGTAAACTTGTCGGAACCGTTCGAGGTGTCCAGCGTGAAGCGTCCATCGGCAGCATAGGTGGCACCAGCCACAAGCGTACCTTCGAAATTCACCATCTTCAGTTGCAGGGGGGTACGGGTGGCGTAGTAGTTGGAGCCTTTCTCGGTGGCACAGTAGATGGTGACCTGGCCACTGCCGGTGAGCGTGCTCGACGTAGTCTGGCGATTGACAGTGGTCACCCTGGCATTGGCACCATCGGCGATATTCAGCGATGATGCGGTGAAGCCCGTACCAGAGAGGCTGCTATTGCCTCGCAGCTCCACGACCTTGGCATAGCTGCTGCCGCTGTAGTCCATGCTGCCCTCGCGGACGATGGTGCGGGCGGCGGAGAGGTTGCCGGTCATCTTGAGCGTCTTGGCTCCAGTCTTCACCAATGAGTCGCCGGTGATGAGGGCCTGCTGCTCAAAGTCGGCATCGGTCTGGAGCACGCCATTGCCCACCATGCGCAGGGCAGAACCGTTCTGCACATTAGCGGTATTGCGGAGCACGGCACCGTTCTCGATGGTAAACTTGGTTGCAGTGGTCGTCACGGCACCTAAGTTGCCGTAGGCCTGCGTGGCATTGGCCAGCGAGCTGACGACGGTGGTGCCGCCCGTCAGGTGATTGCCACCAGTATAGGTATTGTCGGCATTCATGGTGATGGTGCCTGTACCGTTATGGTGGAAGGTGCCTGCGACTATCTTGCCAGGACCGTTGACGGTGAAGGCTTTGGAGGCGACATAGTAGATGTTGGCGGGCTTCACATCGGCCGTAGCGGCGATGTTCACCGTAGTGCTCTGGCTCTGATCGGTGAGATAGACGTTGTCGCCCTCAATGAAGGTCTCGGTGGCACGTGCAGGGTCGTGGGTGACGAAGTTCTCCGTCGTGGCCACGTCCCAATCGTCGGATTGGGTACCGTTCCATTCGATGTCAGCAGCATCGCGCGTACCTTCTATCACCAGCACCAGGTGGCCATCCTCGACAGTCAGGGAAGATTTCACCTTGGCAATACCCTCTAACTTGATATGGGTGACGTCGCCCTCCACGGCACCCACGGCTCCGAGGTTGTATTTACCCTCGGCCAACGTGGTGGCACCAGTTGCCAGATGGCAGTTGAACTCGATGACCGGCTGCAGGTATTCCGGACCATTCTGCCAGTCTTTGGTCTCAACGATGAGCTTGGCCGTGTTGAACTGGTCGGCCTGGGTGCCCTCGCTGTAGAGGTCGAGGCGCAGACGGGCGCCAAAGCCCATCTTATAAGAGTCGGTAGCAACGAGTGTGCCCAAGGCATTGTCGCCACCCACGGTGACGGTAGAGCCATAGTCGGCTGTCAGCGACTTCACAGTAACAGTCTTGGCGGGCGTGTTGAGTGCCGTGAGGCGATTGAGCCAAAGCGGCGAGTTGGCAATGGAGCCGTTGAGCTGCAGCGTACCAGCCCACACATCGGTGTTGCCGCTATAGGTCATGTCGCGCTCGGGATAGGCTAAGATACCGTCGCCCTGCTTCACCACGCGGGTGCTGCCAGCGAAGGCCCCACCCTGCAGGGTGTGGGTGAAGTACTGGCGCTTGATGGTGTACGACGAGCCTGTAGCCTCCGAGGGCGCAGAGCCCTGCACCCACGACGGGGCGTTGTCTATATATATATAAGGTGTAGCGCCGTCAGCAATGCTGATGGTCATGTCGTTAGTCTCGCAGGTGATGACCTCCTCGCCATTGTGGCTGATGGTGCCGCCATTGGCGACCTCGGTACGGCCCTGCATGGTGAGTGCGGGCGGTGCGGCGGTGATACCCTCCAGTTCACCGAGGAAGTAGCTGACATGGGGCGGCTGGTTGTAGCCGCACATCTCCCAGACCATGCCGTTGCGGTACTGGTGGTCGTACCACAGCGAGTAGTTGCGCCACGGGGTCTCGATGGTGGTGGTATAGATGCGTATCTTGTTATCGGCGGTGCGCATGATGAACTCCTCGCGCCAGTCGCCTAAGATGTCGCCCATGAAGCAGGGCGTACCCTTGGTGTCGTTGTTGGTCATCGAACCCTCAAGTACCGAGAGGGTGTTGCCGCCAAACTTATAAATGGCACCAGCGGTGTTCTTGCCGTTGGAGTAGTTGAAGGTCTCCTCCTGCAGGTCGCCGTCCCAGTAGCAGCGGAAGTTCTGGGCCATGCCTGCCGTGGAGTAGCCGTCGACATGCTTGCCGGCCACCATGCTGATGGGCGTAGCAGAGTCGTGGGCACTGGCGGCTACGCATCCTGGAATATCGTTCGAGAAGTTGCCGGCTATGCAGCGACCGTCGTCGTTGCTGTCGGTCACACGGTAGTAGAGCTTCGACGTGGTGAGGTCGCGGTAGTTGTTAGAGGGTCTGTCTTCGTTGCAGAAGAATCCCTCCTGACCATGCACGTAGGGGTTCAGGTCGCCATGATGCTGGGCATCGCCGTGGCCTAAGCCCGTGGTAGACAGTCCCTTGCCGTTGTCGTCGATGACCATCGAGCCCCAGACGATTTCGTCGCGCCCGTCCCAGTCGACGTCCACGATGGCATAGTTATGATAGCCCTGGCCATACCAAGGAGAAGTATAGCCCTGATTGTTCATCCAGCGCCAGCGCTCCGTCAGCTGATGGGTGGCGGGATTGACGTCGAGGGCCACGAACTTATGACGGGTGTAGATGCCGCGGCCCACGAAGATGCTGGGCTTGCGACCATCCAGATAGGGTGCGCCAAAGAAGAACTTGCTGGAGCGGTGGCCATAGCCGTCGCCCCACGCCTTGTTGAGGTCGTTCTCGCCAGCCTCGAAGCGGGCACAGGGGAAGTCGATGACCTGATAGGGCACGCCCGTCGTACCGTTACAGTATACCAGGAACTCGTTGCCGTAGTGGGTAAACCACTCTGTGCCACCAGTCTTGGGCTGGCGGTAGTTGGTCCAGGCGGTGCCGTTCTTGCCGTCAGCACCAATGGTATAGGTGCTGCCGTCGGCCATGTGGATGACGGAGCCTTCCTCCAGTCGCATGACGACCTCGGCCTTGCCGTCCTGGTCCCAGTCGTAGCCCACGATGTTCTGCTCGTTGTTCTGGAAGTCACCCATGTTGGGGCCGCAGTTGACCCACCAAAGCACGGTGCCGTCGAGCTTCAAGACTTCCATGATGGTGTATTCGCCATTATGACCGTTCTTAGGGAAGAGGTTGGCAAATTCCTCTGCATTATCGTACTTCAGCAGTATCTCCACCTCACCGTCACCATCGACGTCGGCACAGCAGGCATCGTTGGGAATGAGCGTAGAGGTGATAGACTTGTCGTGCTTGGGGGCTACCTCCAGATAGTTGCTGCCCCAGGGGTTGGCGGCAGCACTCATGGCTTGCTTCACGCCACGCTTCACAGCCTCCACGGTATAGCTGCTGGCACTGCTGCCAGCGGCATCCTGATAGTTGGAGGTGGTCAGGTTCTCTGCCAAGAGCACCCCGTCACGATAGAGGTTATAGGTGACGTCATAGTACTCGTCCGACTGGATGCGCCAGCTGACGAACACGCCTTTAGCGGTCTTCACAGCCACCACACCACGGTCCAAACGGTCGATAGTACGCTGGGCACTTGCTCCGATGGTCACTAGTACCACCGCCATCAATAATAACGCTTTTTTCATATTGATTTTATTAGTAGTTTTTTCTTTTATTGTAGTTTTCGGCTGCAAAGTTACGAAAAGTCGAGAGAAGAACAAAACAAATCATTTGTTTTTTCTTCCGAGACGTAGGATTTGTGTAACACTTTGCACCTTACTATTAATACAAACTCTCAGTCCGACGGCACGGACTGGGAGTTTGCAGCCTACGGAATCAGAGTTTGCTCCCTACGGAAAAACTGCGAGTATTCTGCTTACCTTAAGTCATGACATCTGAGTGTAGGGTGAGGTAAAGGTCAGTGTAGGGTCAAGACCACCCTACACTGTCCTCAACCCCTTTGTACATCGGCATTTTAAGCATCCAAAGTGGAGGGTGAGGGGTGAAACGAAAAATCAAAAACCTGTTCCCATAATTCCGAGTAACTTGTACTGGGAGAAGCAGTCGTAAAGAATCCTTACATCAACAGATTTCGAACAAAAGCCCCCATGCAGTCCGCCCAAGGGTTTCTGGTAGTCCGCCCAGGCCACCCTCCCATTCCGCCCAAGCCAGACTCCCAAAGAGGCCAAGGATAGCAATATTACCATTATTCGTTTTTCCTGACAAAACAAGGACTCAGGTGGACTGTCCCCTCTGAGTTCCAGTCGCCAACTTTTTAAACCATCTGTAATTCTCGTGCGAATCCACGAAGAGTAGCACGTATTTGATTGACCCTTTGTTCGCTTGGTTTAGATATACCATAAATATATCTTGCCAGTAAACTTTTATTGATGCCGACGGCACGAGCAACCTCTGATACATTCAGCCAAGGAAGGCGCTTGAACATCTGTGCCACTTCGTTTTCGCTATTGGGCTCTGTAGCATCATAAAAACTTGAAATATGCAAATCGGCATCTATTGCCTCCCAACGAATAGCACGGCCTTCATCTACAATAGTATAGTCATTACGCTCTTCTGTAGTGGCCTCAAGGAGTTCAGGATAAGCTTCCAAGGGACGGCTCAGCACATTCCCCTCAGTGGACTTCATGTAAATACGGTTTTTGTCAAACCATAAATTCTTAATCTTTTCCATATCGCACCTTTACATTTAGTTATCAAATCTATTATGCCATTCCTCTATAAACTTTGCTTTATATAGCTTGCAAGTATCAACAGCCATTCTTAATTCATTTTCCTTAAGGCCGTGGTTGTATACTATAGCTATTTCTGGCTCCAATTCTATCTTGGCTAACTTTCCACCACATTCTATGTGAACATGGATAGGACGATGCTCATCCATATAGAAGAAAAATCTCAATCCAAAAAGACGTAATAGCGTAGGCATACATTCTATGTTTTGGGTGCAAATTTAGGTATAATTTTTTATACTTGCAAATTTTAAGGCAGCTATTTGATAAATTTGATAACCGCTGATACCTGGTAACAGAAATGCGGAAAGTAGGAATAACCCTGCCTTATCATACAATAAGGCAGGGTTATTCCGTAATAAGGGAGTCATATTCGCTCTCCCCCCAGTAAAGAATAAAAACGTAATACACAAGCAAAAGCGGGAAAAATGCCTGGCCGTGAGAACAACATAGCTTCTGAGGGGAAAGGACTGGGCTTTGTTGGGGCAAGGAGCAAGGTAGTCGGGGAGAAAGGCCTGGGTTCATTCGCTTTTGTCTATACGCAAAACACCTTGCGTCTGTACGAGAAACACCTTGTGTCTGTACGCGGAATTTCCTCGCCTTTACGCAAAAACAAACGGTTGATTTTTTAGATATTTCTTCATTTTATAATGCTTTTTTCTTTCATTGTTTCGAAGATGCGCTCTCCGAGAATCTGTGCACCGCGGGTATCAAAGTGCAGACGGTCTCGAAGTAATGTAAGGTCTTCAGCCTCCACCACGTAGAATTTGTTATCGTCGGCAGCCAAACGATAAAGTGCATCGACCACCTGCTGACTACGCTGACGACTGTTCTTAGCGTATGTGCCGCAGATGACGGGCAGACGGAGGTACTTCTTCTTACCAGTCACCTCGTAAAGATGCTGGCGGAGATGCTGGATGACGGCCTTTAGGTTGTCGTAATAGCGGTCAGCAGCGGGCTGATCGCTCTCACCCTGGTGCCAGATGAGACATTTGATGTCGTAGCCCTTCGGGAGGTTTGGCAGACAATCATCAATCTGTCGGAAAAAAGCCTTCAGCAGTGACTTGCCACCATGACTGGCAGATGTTGTGTGGTTGAGGAATGCGGTGTCGGCCGACCAGTAAAGCCCGTGTGTGCTTGCCTTACAGGAGGGGTCGATAGCCGTGCCGCCGTCTGTGTGTTTGATGACATAGAACGGCTTCTGCCACAGTTCTTCCAATTTCTTATACACAACGGCATCAAAGCCCCAACTTGCTTCAATCTTCGGCTTGGCCACACGTGGTGAGAATGGCGAGAATTGTCCTGTTGCCGTCTCAAAATCGCCGCTGCCATAGCTCCATTGGCAGTAGTGAAACGTTTTCAGTTCAGCTGGTAACTCAGCAATTGGGACACGCCCGTCCGCATTCGACTGCCCTGCTACAAGAATAACAGGAGCACTTTGCTGTGCCATGCAAAATGTCAGATTGAATATAAAGGATAAACTGGTGAGCAGACGTTTCATAACCAAACAAATAAACAGTAAACTACTTCATTGCAACGCCACACTCTCAAAGAGAGAATTCTTCACTGGTATCACGTAGAACTTGCGGTCTTTCTTGAAGTCGAGCATCCACTGGTCCATGATGATATGGTCGTCGAGGGCCTTGACCTTCAGCGTATGCGAGCCTTTGGAGAGCTTGACAGGTGTCTGCTTCAAAGCCTGACCACGCAGCACGCTAACTTTCCAGAACTCAGAGCGGAACTTTTCTTTCAACGAGATGACGACAGGTTCCCCGTTGTCTATCTGGATGGAATAGCGCAGGTCGCCCTTGTCATGAGGTTGAGTCGGAATCATAGCCGTGTATAGCGTGGCCTCGCCCTCGCGCTGCGCCTCAAACTCATAGACCAGTTCACCACTACGGGGAATAGCAACGGCATTCATCGAGTGGCCAAGCATCTGGATGGGTTGGCAACCGTCAGAGGCTTTCTTATAGTCGCAGGCATTGTGAGCGATACCATTAAATGGCTCATCGTCATACAATCGGCCACGGACATCTTCAAAGACGGGCAACTGGCGTGGCGCAGCATCCATCAGCCCCATCCATTTACCATTGGCCAGCGCATTGTAACGATGGGTTAGTGTGGCTATTTCCTCATAGGCAAGATGACTTGTTGCTGAATCAGAAACGATTTTGCGTGTCATGGCAGCAGCGGCATAGACGGGGTAGGCGATATGGGCCTCATAAGCATCAGACAACTCAGGACGAACGAGCATACGACATTTGTCGACAATAGCCTTCAAACGTCCAAAAGCCTCTAACCGCTCTGCTGCCTCTTGGCGGGTCAGCCCAATGTCGGTTACACGTGACTTGCCTCCAGGATAGATTTTCTTGTCGAGTTCCACCTGTGTCCAACCCATGAACTCTGGTTTGCGGATGGCACACAGGCGATAGAACTCACGCATGGCAGGAGCCAGCTTTTTACCAGCCTCATCGCCAAACTGCGTGCAGAGCCAGCGCTCCAAGTGCTGGTTGATGGTAAGAGGCTGGATGGTGTTGATGTCCCATGCCATGTCGAGGAAGAACTCCAAGTCGTAGGCCGCCACCTTCGGGTCGTGGACGTTGACAATCCAGAGCTTCTTGCAGTTGTGGTCGTAGGCTGCCTTCATCTCACTATAGATGAGTCCCGGCTGTGTGGTGGTAAGCCACAGATAGTCGTGGGGACGGCCCCAGTACGAGAGGTGATAATAGACTCCTCCCCCACCCTGGCGCTGCTGCTGTTCAGCATCACTCAGGCGCGTCATATAGCCATAGTTATCATCGCACCACATTAGCGTCACGTCATCAGGCACGCGAAGACCACTCTCGTAGATTTCCAACACCTCTTTATAAGGGATAAAGACTTGAGGTACATTTTCGACATCCCTGCGATAATACTTACGGATGAGTTCACGCTGGTCGTCAATGACCTGCTGCAGGCCTTCGAGCTTTTCCTGCTTGGTCTTGACACCCTCCATCGAACCGTCGTGGATGCCTCGCATACCAATGGTGAACAATTCTTCGCTGCCTTTTACCTGTTGCAGGCGCTCCATCCAGTACTGCTGCACCTGTTGGCGATTGGTGATGTAGTTGTAGGCTCCGCGCTGCTGATGGTCCCACTCAGCCACGTTGTTCCTAAGCAGGGGTTCGCAATGACTGGTGCCAATAAGGATGCCGCAGGAGTCGGCCATCTCCTTATTGCCTTTGACAGTAAAGAAACCGGGTGTACCCTCATGCATGGCAGGCCAGATGGCATTGGCCCTTAAACGTAACAACAACTGGAAAATAGCCTTATAGGTCTTGGGACCCATGGGTGCAGCAGGTTCGAAGTGCTTGGTCGACCATCGGCGCAGGCTCCAGTCCTCGTCATTGATAAAGATACCGCGATAGGCCACAGAGGGGGTATGCTCAATCTGTGTCGTTTCGTCAAATACAAGACGAGCGCGCTTTTCTGGAACAACGTCGCCCCACCATACCCAGGGCGACACGCCTGCCATACGCGACAATTCCAACAGGCCGTAGGCCGTGCCGCGACCATTATGGCCCTCGACCACAATCTGACCCTGTTTGTTGACGCTCAGTTTGAAACCGTCGTCGGAGCCCTTACCTTGTATAATGCGGATACTGGCTTTTTGGGACGACACTGGTCGCATGCCAGTAACCTGCTCCATATCGTCGCTCCACATCTGCAACGCTATCTTCACCACAGGGTCTGTCTTACCTACTACTTGATAGCTGATGGGCTTCGTTCCGTCGAACCACACGATGTCAGCCGCCACATACATGCAAACAGCCAGAAAAACAAATATGACTATTATTCTTTGCTTCAACATCTTCAAAAACGTACGATTTGTTCAACGCCAGGCTCCGTAGGAGCATCGATTTGATTCAAGGTGGCATCACGCACATCATCGAGTATAATAGCTGGACGATATTCAGGACGTTCGTAGCGGAAGGTAACATCGTTGACATGCAGGCCCTCAACGTGACGGGCATAGAGACCGTATGCAGGTGTCGGCCCTGCCCAACGGGGTTCAGGATAGTTGGTGCCTTGTTCGCGATAGTCTCTTTTCACCAAATCCTTAGTTCCTGCCCCTGAAAGTCAGTCGGATATTCGACAGCCACACATTACGAATGGGCTCGTCGTTCATACCCGTGACGATGATGGAACATAGCGAGTCACAATCGGTGGCAATGATGTTAGAAATCTGAATATTACGGGCACTGGATGGCTGTGTTACCTCCTTTGGTCCACGATTACGACAGCCTGTAGTGATATAGATGGGATAATGGTGGACATGCTCCATAGCAATATTGGTAACGCAGATGTTCTCCATGCTTCCCTGATCCACTTCTTCGAAAGCCAGTCCACTACTCCACATACAGGTACAATTTGAAATGGTGATATTGCGGTAGCCACCGTTCGACTCTGTACCCAACTTGATGCTAGGTTCCATCGAGGAAGGTTCCCAACTTATAGCCCGTCACCAGACAGTTGGTGATGAGGACATGCTCGCAAGGAACGGCCTGTTTCAAGGCATACGACGACTTCAGCACGATGGCATCGTCGCTGGGCGTATTAACCTTGGTATTCGTGACGGTGATGTATTTACAACAGTCGATATCAATGCCGTCGCGATTGGTGTCGATGGTCACATTGTCAATAGTACCACGGTCACAGCCAGTGGTGATAATGGCAAAGTGCCCGCCACGGAAGATGGTGATGTCACGAATCAGGATATTACGACACAGTTTCAGGGCAATAGCCTTGTCACCCGTACCAATACTGCCTCCCTGTACGATGCCAGCCTTCTCGGTATCTTTCTTTGTCAGTCCCTGGCCGTCAATCATGCCGTGGCCGGTAATTGACACATTGGTCTGACCTTCAGCCCAGATAAGCGAGTTGTGGAAGTAGGTATGCCCGCCATCCTGATATTCAGGAAAACCACCAAACGACTCACTGGGGTCGTAAGCTTTCATGGAAGCAGGAGCCGCTAAGATGGTACAGCCTGCCGAAAGGTGTAGGTCAATATTAGACTTTAGCCGAATGCTACCACTCAGGTAGGTTCCTGCTGGCAACAGCACCTGTCCACCGCCATCGCGAACTGCTGCCTCGATAGCAGCGTTAATGGCCGGTGAGTCCAGCGTCTTTCCGTCGCCTTTGGCACCATAGTCACGGACATTGAAAATCCCCATAGCCGTGGCGGCGCCAAAGTAGAGAGTGAAGAGCAGAGCTGTCAGTTGTTTTTTCATTGTATTTGCAGAAAAGTGTTAGTAGTTTGTTCATGTCTTCTATATTTAAGCAGCGGACTACACGGACTGACACGGACATCACACTCAGGAGTCCGAACAAGTCCATGTAGTCCGCTGCAATATGATTTCGTTTACTTCACCTGAACACCGACAGTGTTGAAGGTGCCGGCCTCGGTCTGGATGACGATGCGACCGTCCTTCAGCACCTTGCGGACTGCCACCTGCTGCGTGGCCTTCGTCTCAGTGATGCCGTCGGGAGCGTCAGTAGAAACATAGATCATGATGACGTCAACGCCCTGCATCTCACCGCCACCAGCCTTCAGCGTAATGTCGGTAGCTGCTTCTATAGTCAGCAGGTCGCTCTCAACCTCCGTCCAGTTGGTAGCAGTGGCAGAGAGGTAAATCTCGTTCTCCTCACCGGCACCCTTGCTCAGCGTGCAGACATAGCTGGGAGTCTTGTTGGCATCGAAGAGAACGGCACGAATCTTATAGGTACCAGGCTGCAGGGTCACGAGCTTCAGATCCTCAGTGACGTAGCCGGCCTTGCCCATAGACGAACGGATAGCAGCATTGGCACTGGTGCAAAGCACAGCACCCGTGAGGTCCTCACCCTCGGAGAGGAATACAGCGTCCTGGTATGACGTCTTGTTGTAGTTCATAACGAAGGTGGTGTCGCTGTTCAATTCGAAAGAAACGTTGAACTCCTTGCTGATAGCTGAATGAGAATACACATTGCCTTCAGCATCCTTCACCCAATAAGGGAACTGGGTCTTGACTGTTGTGCCGCTAACACCTTCGGTCTCACCAACCAGTTCCTTCAAAATAACCTGCTCATCACCTTCACCATAGGCTGCAACCACACGATACTTGCAAGCCTTCTTTTCCTGAGCCTCGGTAATGGTTACATTCTTCAAAATGCAATTGCCAAAACGGAACGTGATATCACCGGAATTCTGCACTTCGAACTTGAAGTTCATAAATGAAGAACCCAGCCATACAGAATCCTGAACACCCGTAGACGACATCAGTCCCTCAGGAGCAATGGCAGCACCATTCAAAGCCTGGATGCATGTTTGCTTGCTGGCATTACCAGAGGTAGCACGATTGGCATTGAAGATGATAACATCACCCTCTTGGCAATCGGGGATAACCATGAACTGATTATTACCATTGAAACAAATGGCATCGCCCCAACCTCCGGTATGACCACCTACATAGAATAATTTCTCACCAAACTTGAAAAGCAGGTCCTCAGTAGTAGGCAGAGCTGTTCCGTCGGGAAGCATAATCTCCTCGTAGTTGCGAGCTGGAACATAATAGCGGGCATTACCACTCTTCGTAATGTCAATATATCTATTTACGTCTGACTCCGTATTGGTTGCAGCATCTTCAGCAATCATAGCTAACGACTCGTCGTCAATGGCAAACGACCATGCCATCTTGCGCTCGGCACCACGAGTCTTGAAGTTCAGCGCATAGCCACCCTCGGCAGCCAGTTCAGTGCCATTGACCTTCACAGAGTTGATTTTCAGCGTGTACTCCGTAGCGGGCTGCAGTTCAAACTCAGCCAGGTCGAAGGTAACTCCCTGGGCAAACGAGCTCTCCATACCGTCGAACTCATAGCCTTCGCCAAAGCTGCCTCCCAGCACGAAATTGGTGGTGGTAGGGTCATCGACACCAGTAACGTCGGGGAACGTCACCGTAATCTTACCAGTTGTGGGACTAATCTTCTTGCCTTCACCGAGGCTGAAGTGGATGTCACCCAACACTATCTGAGACATGGCGCTCAGACAGCAAAAGAAAGCCATAAAGGCAAGCGTAGAAATTTTTTTCATAAGCGTATTATAGTTTTAAAAAATTTAGTTCGTTTCAGCGAATAGCGATACATCATTAGCGCTGCAAAGTTACACAAAAAATATCATAGCCCTACCCCGATTGCTAACAAAACTTATTTTTTTAACATTAAACAACACTATGCCCCTACCGATAGCCTCTATACCCCCAAAGGGATTATGCACTGAACGAAACAGTTTACATCATCGTGCGCTTAAACCAGATTTCAAACAACGGGTCGGTAATCGAATAACCCGTCTCGTCGTAGTCGACTATTTCGCGTTCCACGATGGCTTTCTGTAGCTTTTCCAGGTTAGAGCGAACACCCAAATTAAACTGGCTGGTTACCTCCTTCTTTCCGAAGTCTTTGTGATAGCCAGCAGCTATGGCACGGATGAAGTTCAGTTGGTAGGTGGTCAACTGAAGGGTCTGCTCAACGAACAGCGGACTTACTTGAGCAAGTGTTTCCTCGAAGCCTGCCAAGAAACTCTCCTCGGTAACGGTATCTGACGAAACAGCCAGCACGTTCCACGCCAGTTGCTGAACGTATGCAGAGTAATTGTCGACAGAGGTACAGATTTTGGCAGCCAACGGCTCTGAAATCTGCTTGCCTACGCTTGCGAAGCGACTGACAATGAAGGGAACCCACTTCTCGGTAGGAATCTTCTTAAGGAACAGCATCTCGCCAAACTGATAGAACGGCAGGCTGCGGCTGTAGAAGAGCTTGCTCATCAGGTGCTTCTTGCTGCCAAAAAGACAGTATGATGTGTTGCGCTGGTGCTGCCAGACGCTGCGAAGTCTTTTCTGTACGGTGATGCTGTCGGGGAACTCACCAATCTGCTGGAACTCGTCGATGCAGACAATGATGTGAATGCCACGCTTCTGGGCTATACGTTCTGGCAGACTGAGTATTTCCTCTGGACTATTTGCCTTGGGTGTTATACCCAAAGACAGTGAAAATGCGGTGTTTGGTTCTGGATTGTAACTGATCTTGGGTGTGATGCTCAAAATAAACTCCTTAGCCGTTTCCAGCATCTGATCCATCTTTGTGGCTGTTGACTCTATGATGGACGCTGCAAACTTCTCGTAGAAGTCATATTCCGTGCGACATTTGTAAATGTCCATGTATATCACTTTGAATTGTGGCTCCGTAATCTGTTCTGCCACACGTTTGACGAGTGAGGTCTTACCCATTCGTCTTGGAGATATAATGATGGAGTTGATACCGTTTTCAAAGTTCAGCTTCAACCGCTGTGTTTCCAACTCTCTGTCAGTAAAGTTGTCGCCATCTACTGACATACCGTAAATAAAGGGTCTTTTCATCTTATTATTATTCTTTGGATGCAAAGATATAAAAATTATCTTTATGGTATTACACCGATTGGTGAATATTAAAAATAATTAACTTAAACGGTTTATAATATGCGATTTACGAATACAAGAAACAATGTTCACCAGGTAGTGTAACACCACTCGGTGAACATTATTGTTTCTTTCAATCACACAGTAGAAAAAATATGTAACTGAGCTGACTCATGCCCTTTTAGATTGGTGACATAATAAAAAATCCCATTCATTTTAATAATCCAATTTCATTATTTCTAAAATAGGGTGTAAAAACTCGCTACACTCGTTACACTGTCGACGCCTGAAGGAGCATGTAAGATGTTAAATATTAGGCTAATTGGCGATGCTGCAAAGATACGAATAAGAAAGCAAAACGCCAAATAATTCCGCCCTTATTTTTTCATGGGTCAGTAATTTCTATTGCTAATTTCTATTGCGTTCACCCGTCTGGCCAATTTGTTACAGTTCGTACAAATCGTCTAATTGTATTTCTGCCTGAATGTCGCCCCAATATTCATTTCGGGTTAGGCCATCGGTGGTAACCATGATGGAGTGAATGGCTTTTCTGGTGCCTGTTACGGTCTGGAAAACATTTCGTTTACAGGCAAGTTCACCCGCATAATCGGAAGTGATGGTATATGGATCCTTCGAGTATTTCATTTCGCACACATCAATTATTCCATCACTACGGTCTATCAGTAAGTCTATCTGAACTCCAGGTCGGCTGATACTCTCATCTGGCAAACAACGCCATGCATATTCATTTGTCAGGATTCCGCTGATACCAAGTTTCTTCTTAATTTGGTCAACATGCCATAGGCATGTGCGTTCAAATGCCAAGCCGCACCAAGTATTATACTTTGGTGTTCCCAACATCGATCGCCAATAGTTTGAACCTTGACGTACTCCATCTATGTATTCGTAATAGAACAATGTATAATGGTCTATCAACTGAAAAATATCTGATTTTGTCCGATACCCCATCATGGTGTAACTACGAATAAAGCCACACCACTCCAAATCTTTCAGAATGTCAGAGAATGCTCCATTGTCTTCAAATCTTCCTGCCGCCAACAACTCTTGTCGAGTCATGCCCATTTTTTTCTTGGCCAACAACTCAATTACACGAACGTATGGTTCAGGTTTTTTGAACAAAGAAGCATATAGCATCTCAAATTCGTCATGTAACTCTCCGTTAGGCGAAAAAATCAGTCTATCAATCTCGGCAGTTATGCTTGTTCCTTTTTGCAACAAACTCCAGTAATATGGCACACCTCCAAATATCATATAGGCTTCCAGTATCTGCTTACGATTCAACACAATGCCTCTTGACTGAGCTAATTTCTCGCATAATCCCAAAGGGAAAGGATTGAGGAAGATACGATGGTTCAAACGATTATGAAGCCCGCCTTTATTCTTTATTATCTTTTTGACCATCCACGAGGTACTGCTTCCGCATACTACAAAAACAATGTCCTTTCTTGCAGATGCCCATCCATTCCAAAACGACTCCAGTTCTGAAAGAAATCCGGAGCGTGGAGCATCCATCCACGGCAATTCGTCAAGGAAGACAATTTTTTTGCCTTCAGGCAAATTTGTAATGAATCGTTTGAGTTCACTCAAAGCATCTCCCCAATTAGTCAGTTCGGGCGTGTCTTTTTGCCCGTGTTCTTTAAGTGCACGACGGAAACGTACCAACTGCTTCCTTGCTGTTAAATTTGCTGCGCCAGTAAATTGGAAGTCGAATCGGTTTTCAAAGGTTTCTCTGATAAGAAAAGTCTTGCCAACACGACGTCTTCCATACACTGCAATAAATTGAGAGTACTCTTCATTAAGAGCATTCTGTAATACTTGTTTTTCTTTTTCTCGACCAATTAGCATGACAACCATTAATTTTGATTCACGCCACAAAGATAGCACTTTTTCGTGAGAAAACAAGCGGAAAGTCAATAAAATACTTAAATTCCGCTGTTTTATTAACGAAATTCAACTTTAGGATGTCTTTTTATGTTCAGTTGAATGCTATATTTTTTCAGGTGTCAGTTTACATCATCGTGCGCTTAAACCAGATTTCAAATAGTGGGTCGGTCAGCGAATAGCCCGTCTCGTCGTAGTCGACTATTTCGCGTTCCACGACGGCTTTCAGCAGTTTTAAACGGTTTATAATATGCGATTTACGAATGCAAGAAACAATGTTCACCAACTGGTGTAACACCACTCGGTGAACATTAACGTATAAATGAAGTGTTTAACTTATCCGGATAGTCTTAACGAGGTGTCGAGATAATCTGAACGAGTTGTTCGGATAATCTCTATACCCCCAAAGGGATTATTTCGATGACTTGTTCGGGTGGTCTCGATGACTTGTTCGGGTGGTCTCAATGAACCGACGGTGACTTGGTTTGTACCTTTTTCGTCACCGTGCGGCCAGCGGATGTGGTGGTGCGCATGATGGTGAGACCAGCGGCGGGGGCTGCGATGCGCTCGCCCTGCAGGTTATAGTATTCCACGCGCTGGGGCGCTGACGGCGTGGCATCGACACCCGTACCCTGATCAACGACCTTCAGGATGCCTTTGGTGTATAACTCAGACGTGTCCCAGGTCTGGCCTGCGCCAGGCGTGGCGGGCTCGATGGCGTCAAAGGTTCCACTCGACACCTTACCGGTGAAGGCCTGTATCACGTCGCCGTCCTGATAGGAAGCCTCCGCCTGGGCGTCGTTCAGTCTCAGGATGGCACCGCTGCCTAACTTCAGTCCGCCATTGAAGGTCAGTCCCTTGTCGGTAGCCAAGGTATCACCAATCAGCAACGTGCCATTCAGGGTGACGGCAGCAGCCAGTTTTCCCTTGCCGGCCAACGTGGCACCACTATTGACGGTGATGGCACCCGTACCCGTATGCTGACCATTGACGATAAGCGTACCACCCCGCACCTGTGTCGTTCCACTATAGACGTTCTGACCTGTCAGACGCCACTCGCCAAGACCTTCCTTTACAATACTGGTGGTGCCGGGATGCGAACCGGCCTGGTCGTTGTTGTCGATGACACCCCGGAAAGTCTCGTCGGTATTGCTGCCGCCAACAACCCATGTACCTGAGCCTTTGGCCTTCACGTTGAAGCCCGACAACTTCGAGCCGCTGTCGCCGGAGAGACCGCCTAAATAGTAGGTCGACTCGTTCTTGGCGCCATTGATGGCCGTGCCCGACTTCAGGTAGATGGTGGCATTCCGGATGCCCACACCGTTGCGGATAGCAAACTGGCGGTTGTTGCCGTAGTTGCCCTCACTGGTGATGACGAGCTGGCCGGTGAAGTTGTCCCAGTTGCCCTCGATGTATTCACGCAGGTAGCAGACACCCCATTGGAGGGTTCCCGAACCGCTGACACGGCACTTGTTGACGTTCCAACGGTCGAAACGGAGTGTCGACGTGGTGCCAGCCTCAGCCACGATGGGGAAGTTGAAGGTCACAGCGGCCTCGTTCTTGCCCACATTGCTGAAGGTACCGCCCGCCATGACGAGCTTCGATGCTGAGCCGATGCCTTTATCAGAGACGTCCTTGCTGTTCAGCTTGAGTGTGCCGCCCTTCATCACCACGTCGCCGTCGAACTTGAAGAAGTTGGTCGTATTCACGCCGACAGTCCCCTCGCCATCGATAGTGAGATTGCCCTGGCCCTCGAAAGAGCCGTTCATAGTGATGACGGTGGCGCTCTTGGCGATGTTTAATACGGTATTGTTATAGAGCTTGGCTGAGCGGTTGGTGGTAGTCGAGGAACCAGTATACTTATAAATACCGCCGTCCATGACCCAGTTCTGGGCAAACTCCTGACTCTTGCCCAAACCGCTGGCTTCGCCGCCATTCTTCAGCGACGAGAACTCCCAGATGCCGTTATGCAAGACGGAAGCACCCTCATAGTGCTGGTCGGAAGCCACAGTCAGCGTGCCCTGCCCAGTCTTGTTCAGCGATGCCACGCCACTGATATAGCCAGTACCGTTCAGCGTCACGTTGGCATTGGAGCGCACCACGACAGCCGTCTTGGGCGTAGCCTCGGCGAGCGTGATGGTCTCGTCGGTTTCAGGGGCTATCAGCCACTCGCCTTCGCCTGTACCGGCAAAAGTCTCTGCATCGATGATGTCAACCTGTTCGGGGCGTGTCTTCACCGTCAGCGTCTCCGTATAGGGAGAGCGGGTGTCACCGGCAAGGGCACAGAGACGGACCACGTATGCAGTGGCGGGAATCAGCGCAGGCAGTCCTAACTGCTGTAGTTTACTGTTGTCGATGGTGTACTGTTCGTTATCGCCAGGCACGCGTCCCACCTCGACAAACTCACCGTTCACCTGCATCTCAATGATATAGGCGTCCTCGTTGTCGTTATAGTCCTGCCAGCCGATGGTGAGGCTTTGCGTCGTAGCCGACAACAGTTCGGGCAGCATGGGCTGACGCACCAGGAACTGGCGCGACTGCACGTCGATGCTGTTGGCATAGTTCTCGATATTGGCATAGCCGTTGGCAGCTATCGTCATGGCATCGTCCTTGGCAGGGTCGGTACCGTTGGCTGCCTCCCACTCGTCTGGCATGCCGTCGCCATCGGTATCAGGGCGCTCATATCCCTTGTTCCAGGGCCATGCCGTGGGCACGCCGATGGGCAGTTCGTTCTCGTTGGTGATGAGCTTGCCTTTGGTACCGAAGCTGAACACCTCGTCCACCATATAGCAGTCAGCCAGGTCACGATAGGGCAGCGATGCGCCAACCGTATACAGCAGGTCTGTGAGTGTCCAGGCTTCCATCGTCTCTAACTCCGGATAGCTATAGGGATGTGCCTGGCGGTCGCCACCACCGTCGCCCGTAAACTCCGTGGCGTTGAGCGAACCGTCGCGGTTGCGGTCTTGCAGGTTGTCGGCACCATAGAAGTGAAACTTGCTGTTGCCACCTGTCAGGGCGTCGCCACCCACGGCAGGACCATTGATGAAGAGATTCGACACGATATTAACAAACGACTCACCCTCGGAGTCACCTCCCATGTTATAGGCAAAGTTCTTCCAGTTGTAGACGATGTTGTTGACATACTGGTTGATGCCCTTCACCTTGAAATTACGTGTAGAGTTGTCCACCAAGAGGTTCCGATAGAGCGTAATGTTGTCGGCCTGCATCAGACCGCCTGCCGAATGAGTCATCAGCCCCTGACCGATGATGGAGTTCATCAGCGTGATATTCTTCGGAGCAGAGCCTTTGTTATCCCAGTTGATGGAAAAGTTCTCGTCCTGTCCCCAGGCAAAAGAACAGTGGTCGAAGATCATGTTCTGACCATTGGCAATGCCGCCGGCATCCTTGTCCTTGGTTCCCACGGCACCCATACGGAAGCGCATGTAGCGAACGATGATGTTGTCGGCTCCCGAGAAGCTAACACCATCGCCATAGACGGTAACGCCCTCGCCGGGAGCTGTCTGGCCTGCCACATAGAGGTTGTTCTTGAAGACGATGCGGGAGTTGATACGAATGACACCACTCACGTCGAACACCACGATACGGTTGGGTTGGCTGACGGCATCACGCAGCGACCCCTTACCAGAGTCGTTGAGATTGGTGACATGATAGACACTGCCTGTACGTCCGCCTGTGGCGTAACAGCCCCAGCCCTGAGCGCCGGGGAAAGCTAACTGTTGCGCTTGGATGCTACTGCTTATAGCCAGCAGTAAAAATACGATTGCTTTTTTCATCTGTTCTATTGTCATCAGATTGAAAGAAAGACATCCTTTCTTCATCTTGATAATCTGTTGATTCGTTTTAGTGACGCAAAGGTAGTGAAAAATAATTAATGCTGCAAGAAAACGACGGTTTTTTATCCAAGAAACAAAAAAAATTCGTAACTTTGCGCTCATTCGAGCGCGAAGTTACTCCGTCTCGGCAAAAAAAAGAAAAATTTCTTTGTTTTGCTCTCGACTTTTCGTAACTTTGTAGCCCAAAACAAACTAGTAACGAAATGAATTCTACAACCATCAAACGACTATCAGTCCTACTACTGGTACTCACTATATTCTCTTTCACTGGTCTGCAGGCCCGCGATGTCTACCTGTTTTCCTATTTCGTCGGACAGAGCGACGGACTGCACTTAGCCTACAGCTACGACGGACTGCACTGGACGGCGCTGAACGACGGGCGCTCCATGTTGACACCCACCGTAGGCAACGACCGGCTGATGCGGGACCCAAGCATCGTGCAGGGTCCCGACGGCACGTTCCACATGGTATGGACATCAAGTTGGAACGACCAGATTATCGGCTATGCTTCTTCA
>CACXAG010000005.1 GCA_902765585.1 uncultured Prevotellaceae bacterium | reverse complement strand
GAGGTCTTCATGTTTGACCTTGCCAAGGCACCTCACCTGCTCGTAGCCGGTGCAACGGGTCAGGGTAAGTCGGTCGGACTGAACGCCATCATTACTTCCTTATTATATAAGAAACACCCGGCAGAGATGAAAATCGTGCTGGTAGACCCGAAGAAGGTGGAGTTCAGCGTCTACGCCACCATCGAGAAGCATTTCCTGGCGAAGATTCCCGACGACGATGCCGAACCCATCATCACTGACGTCACGAAGGTTATCCACACACTGAACTCGCTGTGCAAGGAGATGGACACCCGCTATGACCTGCTGAAGATGGCCCAAGCCCGTAACATCAAGGAGTATAACAAGAAGTTCATCGACCGTCAGCTGAATCCCGAACACGGCCATAAGTTCATGCCCTATATTGTGGTGGTCATCGACGAGTTCGGAGACCTCATTATGACTGCCGGCAAGGAGGTGGAGCTGCCTATAGCCCGTATTGCCCAGTTGGCACGTGCCGTGGGTATCCACATGATTATCGCCACGCAGCGACCCACCACGAACATCATCACCGGTACCATCAAGGCCAACTTCCCCAGCCGTATCGCCTTCAAGGTGTCGGCAGGTATCGACTCGAAGACCATCCTCGACCGTACTGGTGCCCAGCAGTTGGTAGGTCGCGGTGACATGCTCTACCTGAACGGCAGCGAACCCGTCCGCGTACAATGTGCCTTTGTCGACACGCCCGAGGTGGAGCGTATCAACAGCTACATCTCGCAGCAACAGGGTTATGCTTGCGCCTTCGAGTTGCCTGAGCCAGACATGGCCGACGAGGACGGCGGTGGCGAGAGTCGCGACGTGGATATGCAGCATCTGGATCCGATGTTCGAGGATGCCGCCCGTCTTATCGTTCGCGAACAGAGCGGTTCTACGAGCCTTATCCAGCGTAAGTTTGCTATTGGCTACAACCGCGCAGGCCGCTTGATGGACCAGTTGGAGAAAGCTGGCATCGTGGGTGCTGCACACGGTTCGAAGCCCCGCGAAGTATTAATCATGGACGAAGTGTCATTGGAAAAACTGATAAGCGGCCTGAAGGCCTAAAGAATAAATAAAAAATAATAAATAATAAAGAATAAATAAAAACGGTCTGAGTATGTATCTACGGTATTTTATATTTCTTATTTTTTCTTTTATATTTAGCTTTGTGCATGCACAAAGCGCTAAAGAGGTGCTTGACAAGACGGCTGCTGCCGTGTCCAATAAGTCGGGGGTCACCTGCTCGTTTACCCTTAAGGGCGGACAGATGAACGAAAACGGTACCATCAACATCAAGGGCCGCAAGTTTCAGGTAACAGTTCCCGACGTCACGGTGTGGTTTGACGGCAAGACGCAATGGACCTACGTGAAAAAGAACGACGAGGTGAACGTAGCCAATCCCTCGGAGGCTGAGATTCAGAACATCAACCCCTACAACTTCATCTACATGTATAAGGACGGCTATACGTACACCATGGAGAAGAAGAACGGCAGCTTTGAGGTGCACCTGAAGGCCAAGGGCAACAAGGGACTGCGCGAAATGTACGTCACCGTCAATCCCAAGACATACATTCCCTCACAGATACGCATCCACCACAAGAAAGGCTGGAACACCATCGACATTCGCGACTTCAAGAAAGCCAAACTGTCCGATGCCATCTTCCGCTTCAATTCCAAGGATTTCCCCACGGCAGAGGTTGTTGATTTGAGGTAAGAAATAAGAGGTAAGTGGTGAGAGGTAAGAGGTAAGATACGATGAACCGATTGAAACTCTTTTTCCTGTTAAGGAAGAATACGAAGCTCAGTGAGAAGCGCAACCCGATGTTCGAGGCCAACCAGTATGGCAAGTTCTTCGGGTATATTGGCATAGGTGTTTTTGTGATTGAATTCATTGCTCTTGGCACGTTCCTCGGATGGATAGCGGCCAAGGAGGATGAACCCCAGTTGGTGCTCTACACCATGCCCTTCATCCTGATTCTCGACTTTGGCATGCGTTTCCTGACCCAGCAGACACCGATGATGCTGGTCAAACCCTACCTGCTGACCCCCATCAGCAAGTTTGCCGCCATCGACTGTTTCCTCATCCAGCAGGTACTCGACCTCGGCAACCTTGTTTGGATGGCGGCCTTTATGCCCTACGTTTTCATTGTCTGGTGTGGCGGACTTACCAACTGGGCTGCGTTGGGTATGCTGGTGCTGCTCCACCTGATGGTGGTCGTCAATAGCCAGTGGTACCTGTTGGTGCGCACGCTTGTCAACCAGAGTATGTGGTGGTGGCTGCTGCCTGCCGCCTTCTATGGTGCGCTGATACTGCCCTTCTTCGTGCTGCCCGACGACATCGGTGAGAAAGTGTTCGAATTCATCGGAGAAAACATCCTCGAACCCTATGCTTTCTCATGGTGGACATTCCTGCTCTTCGCAGTCCTCTTTGTCGGGCTCTTTGCCATCAACAGGCATCTCCAGATGCACCTCATCTACGATGAAATCGGCAAAAAAGAGAAGACCAAGTTGAAGCATGTCTCGGAGTTCAAGTCCTTGGAGCGCTTCGGACAGATAGGCGAATACCTGAAATTGGAGGTTAAGAGCACCATGCGCAACAAGGCCATTCGCTCCCGATTCATCCAGGGTGTGTGCTTCATCACCTTCTTCTCGCTGATGATTGCCTTCACCAGCGTCTATAACTCGTCGTTTGAGCGCAACTTCTGGTGTCTCTACGCTTTCGTCTTCTTTGGTTCCGTCAATCTGACCAAGGTGATGTGTCCCGAAGGCAACTACATCGACCTGTTGATGGTGCACGAGGAGAATATCCTCACCTTGCTCCGCGCCAAGTACTACTACTATTGTGCCATCTTGGTGCTACCCTTTGCCTTCACCCTGATTCCCGTGTTTACAGGCAAGTTCTCGCTGCTGATGGTGCTGGCCTACCTCTTCACGGCAACGGGACCCATCTACGCCATGCTGTTCCAGATGGCCGTCTACAACAAGCAGACGCTGCCGCTGAACGACAAGATTACGGGCAAGAACCAGATGGAGAACAAGTGGCAAGCCATCGTTTCCATGATTGGTATGTTCGTACCTGTCATAGAGGTGCTCATTCTGCAGGCCATCTTCGATGAAACCGTGGCTTACTGGATTCTGCTACTGATTGGGTTGGGCTTTACCCTGACTGAGACCTACTGGATGCGCAACATCTACCAGCGCATGATGCGTCGCCGCTACAGTAACTTGGAGGGATTCCACTCTACGAGGTAAATGAAGACTATTCTTATTCAGGTTGGAAAGACCGTCAATAAGCACTTTGTGGCTGGCATCGACGATTATGTCGGACGCATCAACCACTATATGTCCTTTGAGGTCGTCACCATACCCGAGCTCAAGAACGCAAAGAACCTGACGGAAGAACAGCAGAAACAGGCAGAAGGCGAACTGATTCTTAAACAGCTACAGCCGTCAGACACCGTCGTTCTGTTGGACGAACACGGCAAGGAATACCGCAGCATAGAGTTTGCCCGCTGGCTGTCGCAGAAGCAGCAGACGGCGCGACGCCTCGTCTTCGTCATTGGCGGACCATACGGTTTCTCGCCTGCTGTCTATGCCCGGGCCAACGAACAGCTGTCACTCTCGAAGATGACTTTCAGCCACCAGATGATACGCCTGACGTTCACAGAACAGGTGTACCGCGCCTGCACCATCATCAAGGGAGAACCGTATCATCATGAATAGATGAAAGATTAAAGATGAAAGATGAAAAATGAAAGATGAAAAATGAAGATTATAAGATGAAAGGATTAGAGGAATAGGCTGCCGATTTGGTATACCAGGGCGCTGACCACCCAGGCCAGCAACGTGGTGTAGAGGGCGGCGAAACCTGCCCAGCGCCAGGAACCGCTCTCATGCTTGATGGCAGCGATGGTAGCGATGCAGGGGAAGTAGATCAGCACAAACAGCAGGAAACAGAAGGCCGTGAGCTGCGAGAAGTCGTATTCGCCGGTGGTATAGAGCACGCCGATGGTAGAGGCCACTATCTCCTTGGCACCGACACCCGCCAGCAGGCTGACGTCCAACCGCCAATTAAAGCCCTGCGGGAGGAAGACAGGCTCGATGGCCTTTCCCAACGAACCGATGAAGCTCTCTTCCAACGACGGTGCTACGCCCATGGTGCCGAAATAGCCCAATGCCCACACGATGATGCTGGCCACAAGAATAACGCCACCCATCTTCTTCAGGTACTGCTTGCCCTTTTCCCAGGTGTGGCGGCAGATGGCCTTGGCCGTCGGGAAACGGTATGGCGGCAGCTCCATCACAAACGGTGTGTCGTCGCCCTTGATGACCCATTGGCTTAGGATGCGGGCCATGACCACCGACAACAAGATGCCCGTGGCGTAGAGCGACACCATGACAAGGCTCTGGTAGCGGACGGAGAAGAAAGCTCCCGTAATCATGATGTATATGGGTAGGCGTGCCGAGCACGACATCATAGGCAACACCAGCATGGTGATGAGTCGAGAACGTCGGCCCTCGATGGTTCGCGTGGCCATGACGGCAGGCACGTTGCAGCCAAAGCCCATGATGAGTGGGATGAACGACTTGCCGTGAAGTCCCATGCCGTGCATCAGCTTGTCCATGATGAAGGCGGCACGCGCCATATAGCCCGAGTCCTCCATCAGCGAGATGAACGTATAGAGAATCAGAATCTGCGGCAGGAAGACGATGACGGAGCCTACGCCACCGATGATGCCGTCGACGAGCATGGCCTTCAGCGGGCCGTCGCTCATGTGGCGGGCAACGAAATCGCCTAACCACTCGACACCCCACTCTATCCAATCCATCGGGTACTGGCCCAGGGCAAACGTCACCTCGAACATCAGGAACAGCAGGGCGAAGAAGATGGGGAATCCCAACCAGCGGTTGGTGATGACACCATCGAGCCAGTGGGTGGCTTTATAGGTGTCGCTCTTCTTGCCAATCATGTAGCCGGCCTCGTGCAGGGCACCGCGCACAAAACCATACTTGGCATCCATCACAGCCGTCTCGGTATCATTGCCCGTCTCTTCCTTTACGCGGCGGGTTGCCAGTACACAGGCCTCGCGAATCTGTGCCGCCTCGGGCAGATCGTCCACCACGCGCCACGCCTCGCGGTCGTTCTCCAATAGCTTGATAGCCAACCAGCGCGTAGAATAGCGCAGTCGTAATAAGTCGTTGCCTTTTAAATACTTCTGAATATCGGCAATTCCTTTTTCTATCTCATGGCCGTGGTTGATATGGATGTGACGGTAGTAGTTGTCGTGGCCCTCCTGACTCTCGAAGATGTGGATGACCTCGCGCAGCAAGTCCTCCACTCCCCTGCCCGATTTGAACGATGTGGGCACCATCGGCATACCCATTAATGAGGATAGCTTGTCGATGTTCAGGCGGTCGCCTCTGCGCTCCAACTCGTCGAACATATTCAGTGCACATACCACACGCAGGTGCATGTCCATCAACTGGGTGGTCAGATAAAGATTGCGCTCGATGTTCGAGGCGTCAAGAACGTTGATGATGACGTCTGGTGTATCGTCCACCAGTTGTCGTCGCACGTAAAGTTCCTCGGGCGAATAGGTGGTGAGCGAATAGGTGCCGGGCAGGTCGATGAGCTTGATGTGATAACCCTCGAAGTCGGTATAGCCCTCCTTGGCATCGACGGTGACACCGCTGTAGTTGCCCACACGTTCATGGGCACCGCTGGCGAAGTTGAAGAGCGACGTCTTGCCGCAGTTGGGATTACCCACCAGCGCCACATTGATGTTATGACGGGCGGAATGGGCACGGTAGTGGGCAGTCATGGACACGTTCTGCGGCTCCGTAACGTTAAACGCCTCCGAACTGTCCGTCACCACCTCAATCTTCTCTGCCTCCTGACGACGCAGGCTTACCTCGTAGCCCATCACCCTGTATTTGACAGGGTCCTGCAGGGGTGCGCTCTGCAGCACATCCACCTCCTGCCCCTTGATAAAGCCCATTTCAATGATGCGCTTGCGGAAGCCTCCATGGCCTTTCACCTTGACGATATAGGCCTTGTCGCCCGTCTTCAATTCCGAGAGTCTCATACCTTCTTTGTCTATTTGTGGGCAAAGGTACAAAAAAAATTCGACACATGGTACACCATTGCGCACAAATACCTAAAAATAATGATGATTAACGGCTAACGGTTATTGGTTAGCGGTTATTGTTTATTGGTTAACGGTTTCACGAACTTCATTTCGTGTAGAATACGCTTCTGGCGCTTCAGCATGTAGCTGCTTGGGTGGGCAGAGTTGAAGCGACGCGGGTTGGGTAGCGTGGCAGCAATCAGCGCACACTGGGCTTTCGACAATTGGGAAGCCTGGGTGTTGAAGTGCCACTCAGCCACAGCGCTAGCACCGTAGATGCCGTCGCCCATCTCAATGGAGTTAAGGTATACCTCCATGATGCGCTCCTTGGACCACATCAGTTCAATGAGGACGGTAAAATAGACCTCAAAGCCCTTGCGAATCCATGAGCGTCCAGGCCACAGGAATACGTTCTTGGCGGTCTGCTGGCTGATGGTGGAAGCACCGAGACGGCGTTTCTCCGGGTGCTTCATGTTGCGCATGGCGGCATGTTCTATGGCCTTGTAGTCGAAGCCATTATGTTCCAAAAAGTGGGCATCCTCGGAAGCCATGACGGCCTTCGGTAGCGAGGGTGAAATCTCGTCGAGCGATACCCAGCGGTGGCGGAGTTTCATTTCTTCTCCAGCCGATACCTGTTGTGCGCAGCGGATGAACATCAGCGGCGTGAACCACACCGGCATCCAGCGCAATATAAGAACAGAAAGAATAGTGGAGGCAAAGAATGCCGCCACTATTCCTATGAGGGTTTTCTTGATGAAACGTTTGACGCGCTTCACTTCTGAATAAAATCTTTAATCTTTAATGTTTAATCTTTCATCTATCAGTTGGCCTGCTGCTGAGCCTCGTTGATCATCTTCTGCGAAGCGTACATGTAGACCTCAACGCGACGGTTCTGGGCCTTACCAGCTGCGGTAGAGTTGTCGGCAACAGGATTCTCCTCGCCATAACCCATTGTGCTGCGAATCTGACTATTGGCAACACCGAGTGACAGCAGGTAGCTTGTCACGGCCTGGGCACGCTGCTGAGAGAGCTCGAGGTTCTTCTGCTGGCTCTGGGCGGCAGTACTGTTCTTCCAACCGGCATTGTCGGTGTAACCCTGAACGGCTACGTCGCAGTCGGCATTACCCTTCAGCACGTTAGCAAACTGGAAAAGAGAAGACTTGGCTGTGCTGCTCAAAGTAGCACTACCAGTGGTGAAGAGAATACCAGAGTCGAAAGTCACCTTGACGGCATCCAAACCATTGGCGTCGGTCACGCTCTCAACCTGTGCGTTCTTCACTGCTTCAGCCTCCTTCTTGGCCTTGTCCATCTTCTTGCCGATGATGGCACCAGCACCAGCACCCACAGCACCACCTACGGCAGCACCAATGGCTGTGTTGCCAGCAATATGACCGATAACGGCACCTAAGATGGCACCACCGGCGGCACCGATACCGGCACCTTTCTGCGTATTGTTACAAGCACAAATCATTCCTACACAGAGGAGTAAAGAAAGAATCTTAATCTTCATAATCGTTTAAATAATTTAAGTGAAACATTCAATTTTGGTGCAAAAATACAAATTTCTCTGAACTTTAATCTCTAAACTCTAAACTTTTTGCTACCTTTGCAGCAAAATTTAAGAAAAAGACAAAGAAATATGGCAAAAGAATTAAAAGAATTAACAAAAAGAGCAGACAATTATAGCCAGTGGTATAACGACCTTGTGGTCAAGGCTGACCTTGCTGAACAGTCAGCTGTTCGCGGTTGTATGGTTATCAAACCCTACGGCTATGCCATCTGGGAGAAGATGCAGCAGCAGTTGGACAAGATGTTTAAGGAGACAGGTGCGCAGAACGCCTACTTCCCCCTGCTGATTCCGAAGTCGTTCCTGAGCCGCGAGGCCGAGCATGTAGAGGGTTTCGCCAAGGAGTGTGCCGTCGTCACCCACTATCGTCTGAAGGCTACTGAGGACAAGAGTGGTGTCGTGGTTGACCCTGCCGCCAAGCTGGAGGAAGAACTCATTATCCGTCCGACGTCAGAGACCATCATCTGGAACACCTATAAGAATTGGATTCAGTCGTGGCGCGACCTGCCCCTGATGTGCAATCAGTGGTGTAACGTCATGCGCTGGGAGATGCGCACGCGTCCATTCCTCCGCACGTCAGAGTTCCTGTGGCAGGAGGGTCATACGGCTCACGCCACACGTGAGGAGGCCGAAGAGGAAGCCAAGAAGATGCTGCATGTCTATGCCAAGTTCGCTGAGGAGTGGATGGCTGTTCCCGTGCTGCAGGGCGTGAAGAGCGAGACCGAGCGTTTTGCAGGTGCTCTGGACACCTACACCATCGAGGCCATGATGCAGGACGGTAAGGCCCTGCAGAGCGGTACCTCACACTTCCTGGGTCAGAACTTCGCCAAGGCTTTCGAGGTCACCTATCTTAATAAGGAGAACAAGCCCGAATACGTCTGGGCTACATCATGGGGCGTTTCTACCCGTCTGATTGGTGCGCTCATCATGACGCACTCTGACGACAACGGTCTCGTACTGCCTCCGCGCTTGGCTCCTATCCAGGTGGTCATCATTCCTATTGCTAACAAGCCCGAGCAGATAGAACAGGTCAATAAGACTGTAACGCCCATCATCGACGAGTTGCGTTCAAAGGGCATCAGCGTCAAGTTCGACGATGCCGACAACAAGCGTCCAGGCTTCAAGTTTGCTGACTACGAGCTGAAGGGCGTTCCCGTACGTCTCGTCTTGGGTGCCCGTGACTTGGAGAACGGCACCATCGAGGTGATGCGCCGCGACACGCTGGAGAAGGATACCCGCAGCATCGAGGGAATCGCTGAATACGTTGAACAACTGTTGGACGAAATCCAAAAGAACATTTTCGAGAAAGCCCGCAAGTATCGTGACGAGCACGTCTACGAGTGCGAGGACTACGAGGAGTTCAAGAGCAAGGTCAAGGACGGCGGCTTCTTCCTCTGCCACTGGGACGGCACGGCAGAGACCGAGGCTCAGATCAAGGAAGAGACGCAGGCAACTATCCGTTGCGTGCCCTTTGCCTACGAGCAGACTCCGGGTGTCGACATGGTCAGCGGCAAGCCCGCCAAGTACCGCGTCATCATTGCCCGCAGCTATTAATATATAATAAGGTATAAGACGAAAAAGTAAAAAGGTAAAAAAGAGAAGACATGATAACAGTCACAAATCTGGCCATCCAGTTTGGAAAGAAGACGCTCTACAAGGACGTCAACTTGAAATTCACGAGTGGTAACATCTACGGCATCATCGGAGCCAATGGTGCAGGCAAGTCTACCCTGCTCCGCGCTATCAGCGGCGAGTTGGAACCCAACAAGGGAACCATCGAGATGCAGCCTGGCGAGCGTCTGAGCGTGCTGGAACAGGACCACTTCAAATACGACGAGTTCACCGTCATGGACACCGTGCTGATGGGACATCAGCCGCTGTGGCAGAACATGAAGGAGCGCGAGGCACTCTATGCCAAGGCTGAGATGACCGAGGAAGACGGTGTGCGCGCTGCTGACTTGGAGATGGCCTTTGCCGAGATGAACGGCTGGGAGGCCGAGAGCGAGGCAGCCCAGCTGCTGCAGAACTTAGGTGTTGCTGAGAGTCAGCACTACAAACAGATGAGCGACATCTCTAACAACGAGAAGGTACGCGTCATGCTGGCCAAGGCGCTGTTCGGACATCCTGACAACCTGTTGCTCGACGAGCCTACCAACGACCTCGATCTGGATACCGTCCAGTGGTTGGAGGAATACCTGTCGAACCTGGAGCAATGCGTGCTCGTGGTCAGCCACGACCGTCACTTCCTGGATGCCGTATCGACGCAGACCGTCGACATTGACTTCGGCAAGGTAACCCTTTTCTCGGGTAACTACTCCTTCTGGTACGAGTCGTCGCAGTTAGCCCTGCGCCAGCAGCAGAACCAGAAGATGAAGGCCGAGGAGAAGCGCAAGCAGTTGGAGGAGTTCATCCGTCGTTTCTCTGCCAATGTGGCAAAGTCGAAGCAGACCACCTCGCGTAAAAAGATGCTGGAGAAGCTGAACGTCGAGGAAATTACCCCGTCCACGCGAAAATATCCCGGCATCATCTTCTCGATGGAGCGCGAACCTGGTACGCAGATTCTGGAGGTGGAGGGCCTGAAGGCTGTCGATGCCGATGGCACGGTGCTGTTTGACAATGTCAGCTTCACCATCGAGAAGGGTCAGAAGACTGTCTTCCTGTCACACAACCCCAAGGCCATGACGGCGCTGTTTGAGATTATCAACGGCAACCGCGAGGCCGATGCCGGCACCTACAAGTGGGGCGTTACCATCACCACCGCCTACCTGCCGTTGGACAATACCGAGTTCTTCCAGTCGGAAATGAACCTGGTAGACTGGCTCTCGCAGTTTGGCACGGGCAACGAAGTGATGATGAAGTCGTTCCTGGGCCGAATGCTGTTCAAGGACGAGGACATCCAGAAGAAGGTGTGTGTGCTCAGCGGAGGCGAGAAGATGCGTTGTATGATAGCCCGTATGCAGCTGAAGAACGCTAACTGTCTCATTCTGGATACACCCACGAACCACCTCGACCTGGAGTCGATTCAGGCTTTCAACAACAACCTGATACAATTCAAGGGCAATATCCTGTTTGCCTCGCATGACCACGAATTCATCAATACCGTGGCTGACCGCATCATTGAACTGACGCCCAAGGGCACCATTGACAAACTCACCACGTATGATGACTACATCTACGACGAAAGCATTAAAGAGAGAAAAGCAGAGCTGTACGCTTAATATTGGCACGATATTTGCAATAATGGCCTTAAAAGAAGTTTAATACTGACACGAATATGACAGAAGAAGAATTAAAAAAACAGGAAGAGACTGAAGAACTCGACAATACAGTTGCTGCGGAAGAGGCAGTAAACGAGGCAGTTGATACCGAGCAGCAAGAACCGGCAGAGGAAAATGACCTGCTGCAGGCTGCCCAAGAGGAAATAGAGCAACTGAAAACCCAGATGCTCTACAAGACAGCTGAGTTCGACAACTACCGCAAACGAACGCTGAAGGAGAAGGCTGAGCTGATACTGAACGGTGGTGAAAAGGCCGTCAGCGCCATTCTGCCCGTCATCGACGACATGGAACGTGCCATCGAAAACGGCAGCAAGACCGACGACCCTGCCGTGCTGCGCGAAGGCATGGAACTCATCTATCACAAAATGATGAAAGCCCTTGAGGGTTTGGGAGTCAAGAAGATGGAGACCGAGGATGCCGATTTCGACACGGACATGCATGAGGCCGTAGCAATGGTTCCTGGCATGGGCGACGACAAGAAGGGCAAGGTGATAGACTGTCTACAAACAGGTTACATGTTGAACGAAAAAGTTATCCGTCACGCAAAAGTCGCTGTAGGACAGTAGAATAAAGATTAAATATTAAAGATTAAACATTAAAGATTAAATCATGGTCCAAAAGCGTGATTATTACGAGGTGCTTGGCGTTGACAAGAACGCCACCGAAGACCAGATAAAGAAGGCGTACCGCACCATCGCCATTAAATACCACCCTGACCGTAATCCCGGCAACAAGGAAGCCGAGGAAAAATTCAAGGAGGCTGCTGAAGCCTATGATGTGCTGCATGACCCGCAGAAGCGTCAGCAGTACGATCAGTTCGGTTTCGACGGACCTGGCGCCGGCGGATTCGGAGGTTTCAACGCCACATCCATGAACATGGACGACATCTTCTCCATGTTCGGTGACATCTTTGGCGGCAGGGCTGGCTTCGAGGGATTCGGTGGTGGCAGGCGCGGTCCGCAGGTTCATCGTGGCAGCGACCTCCGTTTGAAGGTCAAATTGTCGCTACAGGAGATAGCTCATGGCGTCACCAAGAAGTTCAAGGTACGCAAGGACATCACTTGTTCACATTGTCACGGCAGCGGCGCCGAGGCAGGCAGCACCAACGAGAAGTGTCCGACCTGTCACGGCAGCGGCGTCATCACCCACACCACCCAGAGCATCTTCGGCATGATGCAGACACAGGGCGTCTGTCCCACCTGCGGCGGCGAAGGTACCGTCATCAAGAACAAGTGTAAGCATTGTGGCGGTACGGGTGTCGAGAAAGGTGAGGAAGTGGTAGAAATCAAGATACCTGCCGGCGTGGCTGAAGGCATGGTTGTCAACGTGCCTGGCAAAGGTAATGCCGGTCATCGCAAGGGAGTGAACGGAGATATTCAGGTATTCATCGAAGAGGAGGACAACGATTTGTTTATCCGTGATGATAATAACCTGATATACAATCTGCTGCTCGATTTCCCGACAGCTGCACTTGGAGGTGACATCGAGATTCCGACCATCGAAGGAACCCGTCTGAAAGTCAAGATGGAACCCGGTACGCAACCCGGCAAGACGTTGCGCCTGCGGGGCAAGGGACTGCCTTCTGTCCAGGGTTATGGACACGGCAACGGTGACCTCGTCGTCAACGTGAGCGTGTATATTCCTAAGACATTGTCGAAAGACGAGAAGCAGGCCATAGAGCAGTTCCGTCAGAGCGACAACTTCAAGGGCGATGCAGCCACCAAGCGTAGTATCTTCCAGAGATTCAAGAATTATTTCAATTAAGTAATGACTTACCAAGAGACCTGCGATTATCTTTACAGCCAGATGCCCATGTTCGAGCGACAGGGTGGAAGTGGTTATAAGGAAGGCCTTGCTAATACGCAGGCTCTTGACGAGCATTTTGGCCATCCCCATCAGGCTTACGCCACCATTCATGTGGCAGGCACCAATGGCAAAGGCAGCGTGTCGCACAGCATAGCTGCGCTCCTGCAAGAGTGCGGCTATCGTGTAGGACTCTACACCTCACCCCATTTGGTAGACTTCCGCGAGCGTATCCGGGTGAACGGCCATCCTATTTCAGAAAACTACGTGGTAGAGTTCGTTGAACAGGAGCGCGCTTTCTTCGAGCCGCTATGTCCTTCGTTTTTCGAAGTCACTACCGCTATGGCATTCAAGTACTTCCGCGACATGGATATCGACATTGCCGTCGTGGAAGTGGGCTTAGGAGGTCGTCTGGACTGCACCAACATCATCACCCCCATCGTCAGCGTCATCACCAACATCAGCTTTGACCACACGCAGTTCTTAGGTGACACATTGGCAGAGATTGCCTTTGAAAAGGCTGGCATCATCAAGAAAGGTGTGCCAGTTGTCATCGGTGAGGCTACCAGCGAGACCCGTCCCGTCTTTGAACAACAGGCCGCAGAAAAAAGTGCCCCCATTATCTTTGCTGAAGACAACCCTGAAGTCGTCAGCGCCCACATGCTGCCTAATGGCGGCATGCACTACCATACCAGGCGCATGGGAGATTTTGACGGTGACTTAGGCGGTCTGTATCAGCAGAAAAACATGAATACCATTCTGACGGTCTTCCATATCCTGGCGGTCAATGGTTATCTGGCCTTCAGCGAGACTGCGAAGGACCATGAGAAGGCCCAATACGAGTTGCACGAAGCCATGAAGATGGTTGCCAAGAAGACCGGACTCATGGGCCGGTGGCAGATAATCCAGGACAAACCTACGGTTGTCTGCGACACGGGACACAATGTTGGCGGCTGGGAGTATCTGAGCAAACAACTCGACATGGTCAAGTGCCGGCAACTACATGTCATCTTCGGCATGGTGAACGACAAAGATATCAAAGGCGTCCTGAATTTGTTGCCGAAGAAAGCCATTTTCTATTTCACCAAGGCTCACTCAGCCCGAGCCCTCAACGAGAAGACGGTTCAGATTCTGGCTGCTGGTCATAACATCAAGGGCAACAGCTATCCTACTGTGCAAGAAGCGTATAAGGCAGCGATGGAAGCGGCTTCTACGGACGATTTCATCTTCATCGGAGGCTCCTCTTATCTCGTTGGAGACTTCCTCAAAAATTGCATTTAGGTGTTTTTAACACTCCCATAACGTTTTTTTTAGCGTTTCTTTCGTCATTCTCGTTTTTTTTCGGTTACTTTGCAGGTTAGAATATTGTAACTTAAAACCAAACGAATATGGCTAATACAACAGAAACAGCGAATTTGTGCGGTCTGAATCGTAAGGATTTCCAGACCACGGTGAACGGAAAGAAGACGGATCTTTACATTTTGAAGAACCGCAAGGGCTACGAAGTAGCAGTATCTAACTACGGTGGTGCCATCGTTGCCATCATGGTTCCCGACAAGAACGGCAAGGTCGCCAATGTCATTCAAGGACATGGCAGCATTGAGCAGTTGATGAGTGGCAACGAGCCTTACCTCTCGACGCTGATTGGCCGTTGGGGTAACCGTATCTGCAAAGGTCAGTTCACGCTGAACGGCAAGGACTACCAGCTAGCACTCAACGACGGTCCCAACCACCTGCATGGCGGTCTGAAGGGCTTCAACTGCAAGGTATGGGATGCCCGTCAGATGGGTCCCCGCTCATTGGCTCTGCATCGCGTATCGTCGTACGGTGAGGAGGGATATACTGGCGAGCTGGATGTCACGGTAGAATACACCTTCACCGACCAGAACGAGCTCATCATCGAGTATCTGGCAACCACCAACAAGAAGACCATTGTCAACCTGACCCACCACGCTTTCTTCAGCCTGGCAGGAACAGCAGATCCCACGCCTACCATCGAGGACCAGATTTGCGAGATCAATGCCGACTTCTATCTGCCCACCGACGACACCGCCATTCCTACCGGTGAAATTCTGAAGGTGGCTGGTACTCCATTCGACTTCCGCACGCCGAAGCCCTTCGGACAGGACATCGAAGCAGACAACGAGCAGATTAAGTTCGGTCACGGTTTCGACCACAACTACGTGCTGAACAAGAAGGAAGAGGGTGAGCTGAGCTTTGCTGCCCGCATCACCGAGCCGAAGAGCGGCCGCACCTTAGAGTGCTACACCACGGAACCCGGCATGCAGCTCTACACGGCAAACTTCGCCACAGGCTACAAGGGTGCCAACGGTTGCACCTTCCCCCGTCGTAGTGCCGTATGTCTGGAGACACAGCACTTCCCCGACAGCCCCAACCGTCCCTACTTCCCCTCAGTGGTGCTGAATCCCGGTCAGCAGTACAAGCACAAGACCATCTACCGCTTCGGCGTAGTTGAGTAATCTCTCATTGACTACTAATTTTATTATTTATGAGTAATCAACAGAAAAACGGAAGCATCATTGCCATTGTGACAATGATGTTCCTTTATGCCATGATTTCGTTCGTAACGAATCTTGGCGCACCCATTGGTGTCATTTGGAAGAACCAGCCTGAGATTGGCGGTTCCAACGTATTGGGCATCATGGGTAACTTCATGAACTTCTTCGCCTACCTCTTCATGGGTATCCCCGCAGGTAAGATGCTGACCAAGGTGGGTTACAAGAAAACGGCACTTATTGGAATTGCTGTAGGATTCGTCGGTGTGCTTATCCAGTTCCTCTCAGGATTCTCTGGGGGAATTCCTGGATTCTGCGTATACCTTTTCGGCGCGTTCGTCAGCGGTTTCTCCGTCTGCATTCTGAACACCGTTGTCAACCCCATGCTCAACCTCTTGGGCGGTGGCGGTAACCGTGGTAACCAACTTAACATGATTGGCGGTACGCTCAACTCGTTGTCGGGAACCATGACGCCAATGCTGGTTGGTGCCCTTATCGGCACCGTGACGGCTTCCACTCAGATGGCCGACGTCAATCTGGTCATGTATATCGCCATGACAGTCTTCGCTGCAGCTTTCTGCATTCTCTGCTTCATCCCCATCCAGGATCCTGAACTGGGCAAAGTTACTGCCGAGACCAAGTTCGAACATTCGCCTTGGTCGTTCCGCCATTGTCTGCTCGGTGTCATCGCCATATTCGTTTATGTCGGTGTCGAAGTCGGCATCCCTGGTGGACTGAACTTCTATCTGTCCGACACAAGTGCCAACGGTGCCTGGGTTAATCCCGAGGCTGTGCTCAACGCAGCTACCATCGGCGGTGCTGTTGCAGCCATGTACTGGTTGCTGATGCTCGTCGGTCGTATGATAGCCAGTGCCATTGGCGCAAAGGTTTCTTCGCGTCAGATGATGCTTACGACAACATTCATTGGCATGGTGTTGATTATCGCGGCTATCCTCACTCCAAAGAGTGTTACGGCAACCATGCCGTTAGTGAAGATTCTCGAAGGTTCGGTCGAAATGACTACCGTACCGCTGAGTGCCGTCCTGCTGGTTATCTGTGGTCTGTGCACTTCAGTGATGTGGGCATCCATCTTCAATCTGGCCACCGAGGGACTGGGCAAATATACCGCTCAGGCTTCAGGTATTTTCATGATGATGGTGGTAGGCGGTGGTGTACTGCCCGTCGTGCAGAATTTCTTTGCCGACTTCATTGGCTACATGCCGAGCTATTTTGTCTACCTGCTGGCTATGGCCTACATGTTCTACTATGCCCTCATCGGCTGCAAGAACGTCAACAAGGACATTCCGGTAGATTAAAGATTAAAGATTAAAAATTAAAGATTAAAATTGAAAATTATATGATGGAAATAGATTTCGTAAGGTCAAGGTTCATCAAGCACTTTGACGGAAAGACGGGTAATGTCTATGCGTCACCCGGTCGTATCAACCTTATTGGTGAACATACCGACTATAATGGTGGATTTGTATTCCCCGGAGCTGTAGACAAGGGTATCATGGCCGAGATGCGTGCCAATGGTACCGAGGACACCGTCATGGCCTACGCCATTGACCTGAAGGACCGTGTGGACTTCCACCTTGACGACCCTGCCGGACCCCGTGCCTCATGGGCTCGCTACATCTACGGCATTGCCCTGGAGATGCGCAAGCTGGGCGTTCCCGTAAAAGGTTTTAACATTGCCTTTGCCGGTGACGTTCCCCTCGGTGCTGGCATGTCGTCAAGTGCCGCCATGGAGAGCTGCTTTGCCTGCGGTCTGAACGACATCTTTGGCGACAACAAAGTGTCACAATGGGATATGGTCTTGGCCGGTCAGGCTACCGAGCATAACTACTGCGGTGTCAACTGCGGCATCATGGACCAGTTTGCCTCCGTCTTTGGCAAGGCAGGCTGTCTGATGCGCCTCGACTGCCGTAGCCGCGAGTTCGAGTACTTCCCCTTCAAGCCCGATGGTTACCGCCTCGTACTGCTCGACAGCGTGGTGAAGCACCAGCTGGCCGGTTCGCCCTATAACGACCGCCGCAACTCGTGCGAGAACGTGGTGAAGCACATCCAGGCCAAGCACCCGGAGGGCAAGTTTGAGACCCTGCGCGACTGCACCTGGGAACAGCTCGACGAGGTTCGTGCCGAGGTGGGCGAAGAGGACTACAAACGCGCCAAGTTCGTGCTGGGCGAGAAGGACCGCGTGCTGGGCGTCTGCGATGCCCTGAACGAGGGTGACTACGAGAAGGTCGGTGAACTGATGTACCAGACGCACGAAGGTCTGTCGAAGGACTACGAGGTGAGCTGCGAAGAGCTCGACTTCCTCAACGACATTGCCAAGGAGTGCGGTGTCACGGGTTCGCGCATCATGGGCGGTGGCTTTGGCGGCTGCACCATCAACCTGGTTCGCAACGACCTCTACAAGCAGTTCGTCGCTACTGCCCAGCAGAAGTTCAACGAAAAGTATGGCCACGAGCCCAAGGTGTACGACGTCGTCATTGGCGACGGTTCCCGCAAGCTCTGCTAAGTCTAACCATACCATCAGAATAAGAATCGAGAGAACCTTCACGGGTTCCCTCGATTTTATGAAACTATGAGTGATTATATCGAGATAAAAGGTGCGAGGGTTAACAACCTGAAGAATGTCAGCGTCAAGATTCCCCGCGACAAGCTGGTCGTGATAGCCGGTGTTTCGGGCAGCGGCAAGTCGTCGCTGGCTTTCGACACGCTGTATGCCGAGGGACAGCGGCGCTACGTGGAGAGCCTGTCCAGCTATGCCCGCCAGTTCTTAGGACGTATGAACAAGCCGGAGTGTGACTTTATCAAAGGCATCCCGCCCGCTATTGCCATCGAGCAGAAGGTCATCTCCAGGAATCCGCGCAGCACGGTAGGCACCACCACAGAAATCTACGAATACCTGCGACTGCTCTATGCACGCATCGGGCGGACCTACTCCCCCATTTCCGGTCAGGAAGTCAAGAAGCACTCCACGGAGGATCTGGTCCGATGTGTGCAGCAATTCCAGAAGGGCACCAAGTTTGTCGTGATGTCCCCCATCCGCCCTGTCGCTGGCCGTTCCATGCTGCAGCAACTGCAGCTGTACGTCCAGAACGGCTACTCGCGCATGGCCCTCAATGGCGACATTATCCGCATCGACGACTGGTTGGCGGAACATGCGGAAGACCAGCTCCTCACCGGGGCTGACGCTTTCAGCCTGACACTATACCTGGTCATCGACCGTCTCTCGGTAGACGATGCCAAAGACGTCATCTCACGACTGACTGATTCTGCTGAGACGGCATTCTACGAAGGACGCGGCGAATGCCGGCTGATGTTCCTGCCATCCAATATCTCCTACGATTTCTCTATGCGTTTCGAGGCCGACGGACTGACGTTTGAGGAACCTTCCGACCAGATGTTCTCCTTCAATTCTCCCGTTGGCGCCTGTCCCGAATGCCAGGGCTTCGGCAAGATTATCGGCATCGACGAGCATCTGGTCATCCCCAACACCACGCTCTCCGTCTATGACGGGTGCGTCGTCTGCTGGCATGGCGACAAGATGAAGATGTGGAAGGACGAGTTCTGCCGTCGCGCAGCCCTCAGGGAGAACTGCAGTCCCGACGGGAAGGGCTTCCCCATCTTCGAGCCTTACTATAACCTGACGCAGAAGCAGAAAGACCAGCTGTGGCACGGACTGCCTTCTGACAAGAATCTTCCCAAGGAGGAGCGGGTCAGCATCGACAACTTCTTCCAGATGCTCAGGGAAAACCAGTATAAGATACAATACCGTGTCATGCTGGCCCGCTATCGTGGCAAGACCACCTGCCCCCAATGTCATGGCACACGCCTGAAACCGGAGGCAGACTATGTCAAGATAGGTGGCCGCAGCATCACCGACTTGGTACAGATGCCCGTTGTCAGACTGAAGCAATGGTTCGACACCCTGGAGCTGACAGAGCAGGAGCAAGCCATCGGTAGCCGCCTGCTGACAGAAATCAATTCGCGCCTGCAGTTCCTGCTGGACGTGGGCCTGGGCTACCTGACGCTCAACAGAATGTCCAACTCGCTCTCTGGTGGCGAAAGCCAGCGCATCAACCTCACCACCTCCCTCGGATCGTCGCTCGTCGGTTCGCTCTATATCCTCGACGAACCCAGCATCGGCCTGCACTCCCGCGATACCGACCGGCTCATCAAGGTGCTGAAGGAACTGCGCGACTTGGGCAATACCGTCATCATCGTCGAACATGACGAGGAAATCATGCGTGCTGCCGACTATCTCATCGACGTGGGACCCGACGCTGGTCGCTTGGGCGGAGAGATTGTCTTCGAAGGCAACGTCAGCGACGTGAATGCCCAAAACACTCAACTGGTAGCCAAGAACCCCAAGAGCTACACCATACGCTATCTGACTCATACCGAGGACATTCCCGTCCCCCTGAGCCGTCGCCCCTGGAACCGCGCCATCGAGGTCAAGGGAGCACGCATGAACAACCTGCAAGGCATCGACGTCCAGATTCCCCTGAACGTCATGACCGTTGTGACGGGTGTCTCGGGAAGCGGCAAGTCCAGTCTGGTCAAGGGCATTCTCTACCCTGCCCTCAGGCGCCATCTGGGCGATGTCTGCGATGCCCCGGGCGAGTATATGGGACTCGGAGGCGACTATCAGGCTGTCAAGCGCGTGGAGTTCGTCGACCAGAACCCCATCGGCAAGTCTACACGCTCTAATCCTGCCACCTACGTCAAGGCCTACGATGCCATCCGCGACCTCTATGCCGACCAGCCACTTTCCAAGCAAATGGGCTTCACCCCCCAGTATTTCTCCTTCAATGCCGACGGAGGACGCTGCGACGAATGCAAGGGTGCTGGCGTCATCACGGTGGAGATGCAGTTCATGGCCGACCTCGTCCTGGAGTGTGAAGCCTGTCACGGCCATCGCTTCAAGCACGACATCCTCGACGTCCGCTACAAGGGCAAGAATATCGACGACGTGCTCAACATGACCATCACGGAGGCCATCAGCTTCTTCGCTGCTGACAACCAGGGACCCAAGGGCAAAAGCCAGCTGCTCAAGACCATCGTCTCGCGACTGAAGCCGCTCGAAGACGTCGGACTGGGCTATATCAAGCTCGGCCAGAACTCCTCTACGCTCTCAGGCGGTGAGAACCAGCGTGTAAAGTTAGCCTACTTCATCGGACAGGAGAAGCAGGACCCCACCCTCTTCATCTTCGACGAGCCCACCACCGGCCTCCATTTCCACGACATCCAGCGGCTGCTGACATCCTTCAATGCCCTCATCGAGCGCGGACACAGCATCCTCATCATCGAGCATAACATGGAAATCATCAAGTGTGCCGACCACGTCATCGACATGGGACCTGAAGGCGGCGACCGCGGAGGACAGCTCGTGGCATGCGGTACACCCGAGGAAATCGCAGAAAACCCGCAAAGCATCACTGGCCGCTACCTCAAGAACAAGTTGCAAACGCCCAAGAAGGTTAAAAAACATTAAGACGCGGATAATTCTTTCCTCTTTCCTCTTTCATCTTTAATCTTTTTACTACCTTTGCACCCGCTTTCGAGCAAGAGTTCTTTAAAAGGCTGCCGATATGGCTCAGTTGGTAGAGCAACGCATTCGTAATGCGTGGGTCGCCGGTTCGAGTCCGGCTATCGGCTCTTCCCTTCCTTAGGAGTCAGAACCAACAAAGTTCTGGCTCTTTCTTTTCTACATAGTCCAAGCGGAATTAGCTCAGTTGGTAGAGCATTGGCTTCCCAAGCCGAGGGTCGCGGGTTCGAGTCCCGTATTCCGCTCAGCAAAAAAACGGAAAAATTAGGGAAAGAGAAAAAAAGTCTGCAAAATATTTGGTGGTTTCAAAAAAACTCCGTACCTTTGCACCCGCAATCAAGGAGATAACCCCACGGTTGAAGCTTAAAGCCTCCTTTTTGGAAGGATGGGTGAGTGGCTGAAACCAGCAGTTTGCTAAACTGCCGTACGGGTTCCCGTACCGGGGGTTCGAATCCCCCTCCTTCCGCAACCGAGGGGATTTCTCTGCGAGAGCACATCTTTGAAATATTGGTTGATTGACCTTTGGTCATCTCCCTTGCGACTCGGCAAATCAAGCAATCTTGTTTGCACTCGCAACTTGGTCGATTCATCTAATGGTTAGGATACAAGATTCTCAATCTTGGCATAGGGGTTCGATTCCCCTATCGACTACAAAAGCCGCTGATATTCAGCGGCTTTTTTGTTGTCTTCAGACTTCTGCATACGCTTAGTCCTCTCCAGGTCGCCCAAGAAGTTTGCCCAGCACCTGAAGGCCTACTGCGACATGTTCCCGCACATCCACCGCCTGAACCCCGCCTCGAAGACCTGCAAGAAAACCGACCTTTTTACGGCTCGTGTTTCTACCTAAGGAATGTTTTTCCCCGTTTATCCTCCAAACTTTTTCATTCTTTTTTGTTCGTTTCCAAACTATTTCGTACTTTTGCAGCGTTTTTATAAATCATATCGAAAAAGACGATGAAGAAATTGCTTACAATTGTCATCATCCTGCTGGTGGCTGTATTGATGACGCAGACGGTACCCGACAAGAAAGCCCATAAGAAGGCTATGATGAAGGCTATCAAGGAGTATGTGGACGAGAAAGCCGAGGAAAAGGGCTTTGGCAACAATGTGCTGACAAACATTGGCAAGACCGTGGTGAACAAAGGCATCGAGGTGTTGCTGAACGCCAAGCTGAAGGTTCACAACTACTATCTTTGGAATACGACGACTGTACGTCTGGACGGCAAGGACCAGTTGCTGTCGGTAGGTGTGCTGGGACAGGTGCTGACTTTCGACAAGGACATGCTGAAAGAGCGTATTGAGAAAGCTGACGACGTGGAGCAGGAAGAGTGACACACAGAAGGTGATGGCCCTGCCCGTCAATAGAAGGCTGAGAAAAAGAAAAAGACTTCCCAAGCAGAAGTCTTTCTTTTGTTATGTCGGGGCGACAGGACTCGAACCTGCGACATCCTGGTCCCAAACCAGGTGCGCTACCAACTGCGCTACGCCCCGAAAAATTTTGCGGGTGCAAAGGTAATAAATTCCTCCGACACCCGCAAATATTTTGAAAGAAAATTACTTGATAATGCCTTGTTCGACAAATATTTTCTTCAAAGCGGCAACGGAACGGTCTACCTGCTCCTTGGTGTGCGTAGCCATGAGTGCATAGCGTACCAGCGTGTCCTGCGGTGCACATGCGGGCGGGATGACGGGATTGATGAACACACCGGCCTTGAAGGCGAGGGCCGTCACCAGGAATGTCTTCTCGATGTCTCGCACATAGAGCGGGATGATAGGACTCTCGGTGTCACCAATCTCAAAGCCTTCCTCGGCAAAGCGCTTCAGCGCATAGCGGGTAACGTCCCAGAGGGCTGCGATGCGCTCCGGCTCCTGCTGCAGGATGTGCAGCGCCTCCATGGCTGCTGCGGTGGCAGCGGGCGTGTTGGAAGCCGAGAAGATATAGGTGCGGCAGGTGTGGCGCAGGAAGTTGATGGTGTCCCAGTCGGAGGCGATGAAGCCACCGATGCTGGCCAGCGACTTGGAGAAGGTTCCCATGATGAGGTCAACCTCGTCGGTCAGTCCGAAGTGGTCGCAGACACCGCGTCCGTGGTCACCGAAGACACCGATGCCGTGAGCCTCGTCGACCATGATGGAGCAGTTGTACTTATGCTTCAGTTCTACGATCTCAGGCAGTTTGCACAGGTCGCCCTCCATGGAGAACACACCGTCGACGACGATGAGCTTGATGGCCTCGTAGGGCAACTTCTGCAGCACGCGCTCCAGGTCTTCCATGTCGTTGTGCTTGTAGTGCAGCTGACGGGCAAACGACAAACGACGGCCGTCAACTATGCTTGCATGGTCGCGGTCGTCGCAGATGATGTAGTCGTCCTTGCCGACGACCATCGCTAAAACACCCTGATTGACAGAGAATCCGGTGGAGAAACACAGACAGTCGTCCTTGTGGATGAACTCCGAAATCTCCTTCTCCAACTGCACATGGATGTCGAGCGTACCATTGAGGAAACGGCTTCCTGCGCAGCCACTGCCATACTTGTCGAGTGCACGCTTTGCCGCATCAATAATACGCTGGTCGCCCGTCAGGCCTGTGTAGGCATTGGAGCCAAACATCAGAACCTTATGACCACCCATTTCAACCTCCGTACCCTGCTTTCCCTCAATCGCACGGAAATAGGGATAAACGTCAGCCTCCATGTATTTCTGCGGCTCACGATAAAGCTTGTATTTTTCTTGTAATTGTCCCATATTATAATAGGTGTAGCTTCGGCTACTATTAGTTTCAGGCTGCAAAGTTAATAATTTTTTATAAATAGTGCAAGAAAAAGCAGAATAATTTGTAATTTTGCAGCGAGAATGGAAACAAGAAAGCACATCACGTTCATTGTGAACCCCATTTCGGGCACTGGAGACAAGGCAGAAATCCCTGACTTGATAGCCGAACTGCTGGATGCCGAGCGGTTCAGCTACGACATTCGTCAGACGCAGTATCGTGGCCATGCGGCAGAGATAGCGCGCCAGTGTGCGGACGACGGCATCGATGTCGTCGTGGCTGTAGGTGGCGACGGTACCGTCAACGAGGTGGCTCGTTCGCTGACGCATACCAATACCGCCTTAGGCATCATCCCCTGCGGTTCCGGCAACGGACTGGCCCGCCACCTGTGCATACCCATCAACGTGCGCAAAGCCATTCAGGTCATCAACGAGTGCCAGATAGAGTCCTTCGACTATGGTGTCATCAACGACCTACCCTTCTTCTGCACCTGCGGCATGGGCTTCGACGCCTTTATCTCGCTGAAGTTCGCCCAGGCAGGAAAGCGCGGCCCCGTCACCTACGTGGAGAACGTGCTGAAAGAGGGTCTGAAATACAAGCCCGAGACTTATGAAATCGTCGATGACAGCGGAACCAACATCTACAACGCCTTCCTCATAGCCTGTGCCAACGCCTCGCAATATGGCAACAACGCCTACATCGCTCCCGGTGCCACCATGAAGGACGGACTGATGGACGTCATCGTCATGGAGCCGTTCGACGCCCTGGAGGCACCGCAGATAGCAGCCGACCTGTTTATGAAGACGCTGGGCAACAACTCTAAAATCAAGACCTTCCGCACGCGTCAGCTCATCATCCACCGCAAGCAGCCCGGTGCCATCCACTACGACGGTGACCCCATCATGACGGGCACGGATATTGACGTTCACATAGAGCACCTGGGCATCAGGATAGTCACCAACCCGGAAGTTCCCGAGGACAAGGGGCAGCCCAACATGGTGCTGAACGCCTTCAGCGACTTCTTTAATAATATAAATAATGTTCGCGAAGACATCGGCAAGGACCTGGCTCAACAGAGCCGTCGCATCCAGGCCATCAACAAGGTGTTGCTGAGGAAGCTGAGAAGCTAATTAGAGGTGAGTGGTGAGAGATAAGAGGTGAGAAGTGAGAGGTAAGAGGTGAGAAGGCGTATGCAGATTGTCCTGAGTGTCATAGTCGTTTTGGGTGCTGTGGGCTATGCTTCATGGCGGGTTTATCAGGCTTTCCGGAAGGACGCAGACCCCTGTTGTGGATGTGAGATGAAAAAAAATTGCAGAAAATTTGGTGATTCCAAATAAAAGTGCTACCTTTGCACCCGCTTACCGAACATGGTGCCTTGGATGAGTGGCTTAGTCAACGGTCTGCAAAACCGTCTACGGCGGTTCGAATCCGCCAGGCACCTCGCTCGAAAGAAACCTCCCGGAAATCTTTTCGCGGGAGGTTTTCTTATAGCAGGGGTACTTGCGACGTCATAGACTAACCCCCTTTAACAAAACAAGAATTATGGAACAAGACAATAGAAAAGTCAGCGTGCTGTTTATGCTTTTCGGCACTCTGTTCTGCGTTTGCCTTATCACGGCAAACGTTTTGGAGACAAAGCAACTGTCGTTCGGGCCTGTTAACCTGACTGCCGGTATCATCGTATTCCCCGTCAGCTACATCATCAACGATGTCGTGTGCGAGGTATGGGGCTACCAGCGCACCCGTATGCTCATCTGGATGGGGTTCGCCATGAACTTCCTGGTCGTCATCTTCGGAGCCATTGCCGACTGGATACCCGGAGCCCCCTACTGGCATGGCGACGAGGGCTTCCACGTTATCTTCGGTCTGGCACCGCGTATTGCGCTGGCCTCGTTCATCGCCTTCCTGGCCGGTTCGTTCATCAATGCCTACGTCATGTCGAAGATGAAACTGAGTGCCAAGAACAGCGACTCGTTCAAGAAGGATTTCTCGGCACGTGCCATCTGGAGTACCGTGTTCGGAGAACTTACCGACTCCATCATCTTCTTCCCCCTGGCCCTGGGCGGTGTCATTCCCTGGGAGGAAATGCCTTCGCTGATGATTAGCCAGGTGACGCTGAAGACGCTCTACGAGATTCTGGTACTGCCTGTCACCATCCGCGTCGTCGCCTTCACCAAGAAGCACGACCAAGAGGATGTGTACGACGATGACATTAACTATAACATCTTTAACATACTGAAAATATAATGGCAAGAGAAAACGAAGGCCTGCAGCAGTTGGGCCGCAAGACCGAGTACAAGATGACGTACGCACCGGAGGTGCTGGAAACCTTCGAGAACAAGCACAAGGACAACGACTACTGGGTGCAGTTCAACTGTCCCGAGTTCACCTCGCTGTGTCCCATTACCGGCCAGCCCGACTTTGCCGAGATTAAGATCATGTATCTGCCTGCTGAGCGCATGGTGGAGTCAAAGAGCCTGAAGCTCTACCTCTTCTCGTTCCGCAACCATGGCGACTTCCACGAGGACTGCGTCAACATCATCATGAAGGACCTCGTGCGGCTGATGCAACCCAAGTACATCGAGGTGACGGGCATCTTCACCCCACGCGGTGGCATCAGCATCTATCCCTACGCCAACTACGGGCAGCCCGGCACCAAGTATGAGCGCATGGCAGAAGAGCGTCTGCTGAACCGACAGATGCTGTAAAAAGAGCCCTTTTTAGCGGCCTATAAAAATATTTTGTGCAAAGAAGCAAAATATTTCCGATTTGCAGATGGCAGATTGTGAATTATTTTGTATCTTTGCACAAATATTTACTAAAACCTTATTATCACGTATGAAAAAGAAAATCAAGTTCAGTCTCGTCTACCGCGACATGTGGCAGTCGTCAGGCAAATTTCAGCCTCGTAAGGACCAGTTAGAACGCATCGCTCCCGTTATCATCGACATGGGATGCTTTGCCCGTGTGGAAACCAATGGCGGTGCCTTTGAGCAGGTCAACCTCATGGCTGGTGAGAACCCCAACCTGGCTGTGCGTGCTTTCTGCAAGCCATTCAATGAGGTGGGCATCCAGACCCACATGTTGGACCGTGGTCTCAACGCCCTGCGTATGTACCCCGTTCCCGACGACGTTCGTGAGCTGATGTACAAAGTGAAGAAAGCCCAGGGTGTCGACATCCCCCGCATCTTCTGCGGTCTGAACGACACGCGCAATATCATCCCCAGCATCAAGTGGGCCAAGGCTGCCGGCATGATTCCGCAGGCTACGCTCTGCATCACCACCAGCCCCGTGCACACCGTCGAGTACTATAGCGCCATTGCCGATGAGGTCATTGCCGCTGGTGCCGAGGAAATCTGTCTGAAGGACATGGCAGGTATCGGACAGCCCGCCCTGCTCGGTGCCCTGACCAAGAGCATCAAGACCAAGCACCCCGACGTCATCATCCAGTATCACGGCCACTCTGGTCCCGGCCTGTCCATGGCCAGCATCCTGGAGGTCTGCAACAACGGTGCCGACATCATCGATACTGCCATCGAGCCATTGAGCTGGGGTAAGGTACATCCCGACATCATCAGCGTCCAGTCGATGCTGAAGAACGAGGGCTTCGAGGTGGCTGACCTCAACATGAACGCCTACATGCAGGCCCGCACCCTGACGCAGGAGTTCATTGACGACTGGCTGGGCTGCTTCATCAATCCTGCCAACAAGCACATATCGAGCCTGTTGCTGGGCAGCGGTCTTCCCGGTGGCATGATGGGTTCGATGATGGCTGACCTCGGTCCCATCCAGAGCATGATTAACAAGCTCCGTGAGAAGAAGGGCGAACCTACGCTCTCAATGGACGACATGCTGGTGAAGCTGTTCAACGAGGTAGAGTACGTATGGCCGAAGGTGGGTTATCCCCCACTGGTGACCCCGTTCTCGCAGTATACGAAGAACATCGCGCTGATGAACCTGCTGACCATCGAGCAGGGCAAGGGCCGCTACGTCATGATGGACGATGCCATCTGGGGCATGATTCTCGGCAAGAGCGGCAAGGTGCCCGGAACCATCGATCCCGAGTTCATCGAACTGGCCAAGAAGCAAGGCCGCGAGTTTACTACCGCTGACCCGCATACCCTCATTCCCAATGCCCTCGACGGTTTCAAGAAGGAAATGGACGAGAACGGCTGGGACTACGGTCAGGACAACGAAGAGTTGTTCGAGCTGGCTATGCACCCCGAGCAGTACCGTCCGTTCAAGAGCGGTCAGGCCAAGAAGCAGCTGTTGGCCGACATCCAGAAGGCCAAGGACGCCAAGTTGGGCGGTTCGAAGATGAAGCCCGAGGAGTTGGCCGCCTTCAAGCATGCCAAGGCAGACCCATTGACGGCTCCCGTTGCCGGACAGGTGTACTACGAGTTCTCGGGCGAAGGTGCCTGCGAGCCTTGTCTGGAACCGTTCATCGGCCAGCAGTACAAGGAGGGCGACACCTACTGCTACATCCAGGCTCCTTGGGGCGAGATTGTTCCTATTCCTGCTGCCCTCGGTGGCAAGCTCGTTGAGGTGGCTGCTAAGCAAGGTGCCAAGGTACGTCGTGGCGACAACCTCGGCTGGATAGAGCGTAGTGAGGCGTAGCTTTAGCGTTTATCGTTTTTTATGGACTACTTATCCCTTATCAACAAATATTACCCTGCGGACGACGAGCTCCGCAGGGTATTATTACATCATTCAAGACAGGTGGCAGACCGTTGTCTGCAGATTGTCAGAAAGCATCGCGAACTGCCCGTTGACGTACAGTTCTTAGAAGAAGCAGCTATGCTGCACGACATTGGCATCTACCAGTGCAACGCCCCCTCCATCCACTGTCATGGCAGCGAGCCCTATCTGCGCCACGGACCGATAGGCGGTGACCTGCTCCGCCAGGAGGGCTACGAACGGCATGCCCGCGTAGCCGAACGGCATACGGGAACGGGCTTGCCCGGCTACGAACCGGAAACGCTGGAGGAACAGATTGTATGCTATGCCGACAAGTTCTACTCCAAGTCAAAACCCGACCGCGTGCTCACCGTAGCACAAGCAGCTGAGTCATTAGAGAAGTTCGGGCACGAGGGCGTGCTGAAGTTCCTGTCCTGGGCAGAACGTTTCGAGTAACTCCCCTACTCTTTCATTGGCTGGCGGCCAATATCCAGCTTAAAGGCTGGCGAGATGGAATCGATGGCGAAATCGTAGTAGAGGTTGTCTTCGTCAATGACCTGGAAATGCTGTTTCCCCTGCACCGAGTCCTTGGGTGTCTCCCAGATGACGCGCTCAAACCGATCTGCATCAGCTACCGAGTCGGTACGCAGTATGCAGTTGGCAAAACGGAAGTCATAGACGACGGTAGTATCGCTGGCCTCCCCCATCACCACATCGTCAGCATAGCCGGTCACCAGCGTGTTGGTGCATAGCAACAGCAGCGGCTGGGCGGTATTGGTAAAGCGCAGGGCAGCACCTCGGTCAGCAGAGAACGGATAGAACTGGGCTATCGTACAATGGTCCACCGCCGCCTCACAGCCCTCCAGCGACAGACAGTCGCCCAGCGTATTCGTCAACTGGCAGTAGCTGAGTGCCACCACGGAATTGCGTGCCGTCAGTCCTGTACCGCGATTGTTGTGGACAATGGTATTGGTCATTTGGAGATACGTGCTGTCACACACCACGGCATCCCAGGCGTTACGTATCTCACAATCTGTAAACATATTACGCTCTGACGATGAAGCAATGCTGATACCTCGCCATTGACCGCTGATACGGTCGTAGGGCAGATAGTCGAACATACGATCCAGACGGTCGCCTCGGAACAGGCAGCCAGTAGCCAGTAGTTGTCCAAGCACGTCGATGCCTGCACCATCATGGAAATAGAGCTCCGTGTTTAGCAGGGTCAGCGTCGCACCTTCCGCCACCTGAATGCCCTCACCATATAATATAATAGGAACGCGCGAATCGATGATGGTATCGCGTGAGACCGTCAGATTGTTTATCTTTAGCGCATCCCAGCTGTAGGTACGCAGGTTGACGCGCTGCTGCTGACCGTTTTGCAGCGTAAAGATGATATTGTCTTCCAGCAGTTGCGGCTCCATGGCGTGGTTTTCGCGGGATGTCACCTCCACGAAGACGAGAATGCTGTCACCCTTGCGCACTTCGAAGTCGCTGCCCACCGGGTCCAGGTAGGTACCATCTACGTTGACGCGGTAGCCCGACTGTGTACCCCGCTCCAGACGTACAGTCTGTATGCGGATGCCGTCCGACGACTCGTTATGCACCCAGAAGGTCTGCGTTGCCGAAGGCACCGTACTGAACAGCGTATCAAAGCTGATGGTGTCTTCCGAGAAACTAAGCCTGTTGCCAACAGCTGTACTGAACGAATCATTGTCCGTACAAGCCGCCAGCAGAGCTGCTATGGTCATCAAAAAAAAGAAAAGTCGCTTCATCATACTATGATAAAACGACTTTTCTCCCGTTTTATTGTGCAGGTCGGTTTTGCCGACCTGAAAAATTACTTGAAGTAGCGCTTCAGCAGTCCAGCGAAGCCAGCACCATGACGAGCCTCGTCCTTAGCCATTTCGTGAACGGTGTCGTGGATGGCGTCGAAACCGGCAGCCTTGGCGTTCTTGGCAATGCGGAACTTGTCCTCGCAGGCACCAGCCTCAGCAGCAGCGCGCTTCTCTAAGTTGGTCTTGGTGTCCCATACGCACTCGCCTAACAGCTCAGCGAAACGGCTGGCATGGTCAGCCTCCTCGAAAGCATAACGCTTAAAGGCCTCGGCAATCTCGGGATAGCCCTCACGGTCAGCCTGACGAGCCATGGCCAGGTACATGCCTACCTCTCCGCACTCACCGTTGAAGTGGTTGCGCAGGTCCTGAATCATTTCCTCGCTGACACCCTCGGGCTTGCCGTCGCCAATGCGGTGAACGGTAGCATAGGTGGTCTCACCCTCGTCCTTCAGTTCAGAGAACTTCGATGCGGGAGCCTTACAGATGGGGCACTTCTCGGGAGCAGCATCGCCTTCGTAGATATATCCACAAACGGCGCAGATAAACTTTTTCTTCATAATTGTTCTAAGTTTTTGTTTAGTTAGTAATGAATAAATATTATTTTCTGCAAAGATACAAGAAAAAAACATATTTTCCAAATGTTTTTCGTGATTTTTTTTGTAATTTTGGTTTCACCGAACTTACTTTGCGCTCGGAAATGAAAAGAAAACGGTTTTTCTTTTGCATTTCTCTCGCTTTTTCGTAACTTTGCATCGTCATTGAAAAACAAGATAGTCAGGCAATGCCATTGAGCAGGCCCAACGTAACGTATGAATAACAGCAAACAGTCCAATCGGCTTATCAGATTATGCGTAGTAGCAGGCGACTTCCTCGTCCTGTGGCTGGTGCTCTATTTCTGTGTAGACTTGATATCAGGTTACGAGCAGTGGAACTACGAAAAGAGAGCCGAGTTCTGGATGTTGTCTACCATGGCGTTGCTCATTGCCGAACTGCGTTTCTCCACCATTATCGACCGTTGGCAGGTGGGAGCGGATGCAATCCTGAAGCGTGTCACTATGCTCACGGGCACCCAGGCCCTCCTCTTCTACCTCATGCTCCGAGCCGTGCACTTTCTGTCACGTATTGGTTGGCAGGTGTTGCTGATGGGCCTGCTATTATGTGTCATACTCATGCTGTTACGCCTTGGCGAACGATTGTTGGTGAAACGCCTGCGTCGCTTAGGCTATAACTCGCGCAGCATCACCCTTGTCGGTAGCAATCAAGGCCTGCAACAACTCACCGAAAAACTGCTTCATAACCCGACCTTAGGCTATCGGGTATGCGGAAGATATGAAAACCCTGCCGAGTTTGCCGCTCAGATAGACCATCCCGACCAGTTGCAGCTTGGCGACGAGCTGTACCTTTGTGTCTCTCGCCTTGAGCGCACCATCATCGAACGTACCATGCAACTGTGCAACCAGCGCATGGTGAAGTTCTACTACGTCCCGCCAGTCGAGGAAACCCTTAAGCTACAGCCTGTTTTCATCGACGACATCGAGGTGATGACACCCTATATCAGCCCCTTGGACGATACGCTGAACCGTTTCCTAAAACGTCTGTTCGACATCGTCATCTCCATCGTGGCCCTGGTGTTCACAGCATTGCTGTTCCCGTTTGTGTACGTCATCATCAAGATGCAGAGTCCCGGTCCTGTATTCTTTCGTCAGTTAAGAACGGGTATTGCCGGCCACGAATTCAACTGTATCAAGTTCCGCTCCATGCATGTCAATGCCGACAGCGACAGTCTTCAGGCCACAAAGGACGACCCGCGCAAATTCCCCTTTGGCAACTTCATCCGCAAGACCAACATCGACGAGTTGCCGCAGTTCTGGAACGTCCTTTGCGGTGACATGAGCATCGTGGGCCCCCGCCCCCACATGCTGGCCCACACCGAGCAGTACTCCCACCTCATCAACAAGTACATGGTGCGTCACTTCGTCAAGCCTGGTGTTACCGGCTGGGCCCAGGTGACAGGTTTCCGTGGCGAGACCCGCGAACTTTGGCAGATGGAGGGTCGTGTGGAACGTGACATCTGGTACATTCAGCACTGGAGTCTCTGGCTTGACATCCGTATTATCTGGATGACCATCAAGACCGTTTTCCGTACAGACGCCAATGCCTATTAGGGCTGTCACATTATTTTTAGGGGAAAATGTCCTTTAATTGCTGAAAATTGCTTACCTTTGCAGTCAAATTCCCGGACGGAGCAATTTTCGGGATTCTTTAGCATATTCATCACAGTCCAGTTCTGCGATGCTCACATTGTCTAATGTGAAAACTCGTCGAGGCGAGTCATTACCTCCATGCACCAGGTTTGCCCCTGATGCCTTCCCCGAAGCGAAGAGCTCAAAAACAGGGGTGTCGGTGAGTTATGCAGAGACGCCAGAGAAGAAATGGTACGTCTTCCGAGCCTCTTACGGGCGTGAGAACCTGGCCTCCGACTATCTCGTCGACGACGGCACCTATACCTACATTGCCAAGAAATACGTCGAGAAGTATGTCAAGGGGAAAAGGAAGCGCTATCTGCAAAACCTGATTTCCAACCTCCTCTTTGCCTACACCACCGAGGAGAAGGCCTATGCATACGTCCAGCAGACCCCGGAACTCTCCTGGTTAAGTTTCTATTACAATCATTTTGAGACGGACGACCACCAGAAGAATCCCCCGCTGACTGTTTCCTGTGAAGAGATGCGTCAGTTTATCCTTGCCACGTGCAACAGGAACAAGCACCTGCTGTATGTCGACCCGTCACAATGCCATTTCAAGAGTGGCGATATAGTCCGGGTCGTCGACGGTCCGTTCTTAGGAGTTGAAGGCCGTGTTGCTCGCGTCTCCGGCCAGCAGCGAGTCGTCATCTCCCTGTCCGGCATCGGCCTCATATCCACCGCCTACATCCCCACCGCCTTCATCCAGAAGAAAGAGTAAAGGTAATAACGTATTGGGAGGTCATTATGCAATTTGCATAATTTGATTTGCATAATTGCGAGAATTATTGTAACTTTGCACCTGATTTAGAAGAATAAACAGATAATGGATATACTTAAAAACCCATTTGTTATCATTGGCGATATTCCTGAGCCCTACTTCTGCGACAGAGAAGCTGAGACTCAGAAAATCATCCGAACCATCACCAATGAGGGCAATATTGTTCTGATGTCACCACGACGCATGGGAAAATCTCGACTGGTGAAGCACGTCTTCAAACAGCCAGAGGTATCAGAGCATTACCTGACCTTTTATATAGATATGCTTCACACCAGCAGCATCCGTGAATTCGCATACACTTTCGGAAAGACGGTATTCGAACAGCTAAAGTCCAAGAATGAAAAAAGGCTGCAATCACTCGTTCTTGCATTGAAGTCAATTGCCGGTACCTTCGGTTTTGACCCTATAACCGGTTTGCCGACCTTTACATTGGAAATGGGCAGAATACAATTCCCAGAATACACCATACAGGAGGTTATTGGATGGCTGGAGGAAAGTGAGACACCCTGTATCGTATGTTTTGATGAATTCCAGCGTATCAACAAATACCCCGACAACAAGCAAGGACAGGTTGAAGCCATGCTCAGGGGAATCATCCAGCATTTGCGTCATGTCAATTTCATCTTTGCAGGCAGCGAGCAGCATCTGCTCTCAGAAATGTTCTTCTCTTCTGCAAAGCCCTTTTACAACAGCGCAGACCAGTTGAATCTAAATCCCCTGAAGATAGATGTCTACACAGACTTTGTCAGGTCTTGGATGGAACGATACGAGAAAGCTATTGACATAGATGCGAGCATTTATCGACTGCGATGCAGGAACCGTATGTGACAAGACGCTTCTTGACAAGACATACGCCAACATGCTGGAAGAGGCTCGCGAAAACACCTCCAAGCTATTAGGCGCACTGACAGAGCATCAGAAGAATGCCCTATACGCCATTGCCAGAGAAGGAAAAGCCGAGCGTGTGTTAAGCGCATCCTTCATTAAGAGGCATGCATTGGTGTCAACCAGTTCCATGCAATCCGCCATCAAAAAACTCATAGAGATGGAACTTATATATGTACATAACAACACCTATAGCTTGACAGACATCATGATGCGTTTGTACATCACAGAGGGAATGAACTAACAAGCGGCATGACTGCCACCTCATCCCCACCGCCTTCATCTAGAAGAAGACTCCTAGAATAGAGTAAGAAGACTCCTAAAAGATCATCAGAAGATTGAAGCAAATAAAAGCATTTGACAGAATTTACGACTTTTAGGGTAAAATTAGAGCAAAATACTTGAAATCGTAGCAAGGGAGATGGAAGGGAGATGGAAGGTCGTAGCAAGGGAGAAGCAAGGACTAGACAACGAAAAGTAAAAAGAGCGAACAATGTCGTAGACGAAAAGCAAATGCTGAAGCCTTCGAGAGTCTTTCGTTAGGGTAAGAATAGAGTTAGAATACACCAAGAAGAGGGTAAGAACAAAGAATATAGAATTTATGGGTAGATTTCTGAAAAAAGGTAATGATGGATTCCGTGCTGTGCGGAATGGTGAATATGTCGATAAGAGCCACTTGATAGAAATTGTCAATGCCACTCTTAATACAGAACGTCAATTTACCTGTGTGAGCCGTGCTCGCCGATTTGGAAAGTCAATTGGTGCAGAGATGTTATACGCCTATTATGACCAATGGAGTGCAGACAAGGATCTGTTTACTGACTTGCAGATTATTTCTTCTCCGTCATTTTCCTGCCATTTCCGTCGCTACCCGGTTCTCTATCTGGATTTGACGGATTTTGTGACGCGCTACAACAAGTCGGAAAATATCGTAGCCCATATTCAGTCGGACGTCATAGAAGAGTTAAAAGAGATATTTCCTGATGTACAATATAGGGCTAACGGTAATTTATCCGATACCTTATATGCCATCGTTTCTCAGGCACATCAGGAGAAGTTCATTATGATTGTTGATGAATGGGATGCGATTTTGCGCGAATGGCCAGAAGGTAGTGAGGCGTCAGAACAATACATCAACCTGTTGCGTGGATTGTTTAAGTCTTCAAATGCCAAGTCAACATTTGCTGGTGTATATATGACGGGCATCTTGCCAATCAAGAAATATAAGACTCAGTCTGCATTGAATAATTTCCATGAGTATTCCATGGTGCAACCAGGTTTGATGGCAGATTGTTTTGGATTTACAGCAGAAGAGGTTCATTTGCTATGTGCCAAACATCATATGGATTATAATTCATTTGCTGAATGGTATGATGGTTATCAAATTGGGGGATGCAGAGAAATGTTTAATCCAAAGTCAGTCATGACAGCATTATACAATCAGTATTGTGACAGTTACTGGGCGAATACTGGTACGTATGATACGGTGGCTACCTATATTCGCATGAATTTTGGAGGTCTGAAAGAAGATGCCGTTCGTTTGTTGGCCGATGAATCATGTTCTGTAGATACAACAAGTTTCCAGAATGACCTGAACGTGGTGCGTAGTAAGGATGACGTGTTGACATTGTTGATTCACTTAGGTTATCTGTCTTATGACAGAGACAGTGGAACGTGCCGTATCCCCAATCGTGAGGTGGCTATAGAGTTTAAGAATGCCATCGTGTCAGATACAGGATGGGAGACAATAGCGAATGCCATCATGCAATCGGAACGTTTACTAACAGAAACCATTAACGGGAATTCTGGTGCTGTTGCTGCCGCAATAGATTCCATTCATGCAGACAACACAAGTATCTTACAGTATAATAACGAGAATTCTCTGGCATGCGTACTAACTATCGCATACTATACGGCTAAAAAGAATTTTATGATGATTCGTGAACTTCCTACGGGAAATGGTTTTGCTGATATTGTTCTTTTGCCAAGACCAACCAGTAAACAGCCTGCCGTAGTATTGGAATTAAAATACAATCATTCCGCTGAAACGGCAATCTCTCAGATACACAACAACCATTATGGTGAAGTTTTGAAAGATTATGTTGGTGACGTGGTACTTGTCGGCATCAATTATGACAAGGACACCAAGCGCCATGACTGCCTGATAGAGCGGTGGAGAAAGGAAGAATGATGACAGGAACCTTGCCCCGTGCCACACGGATAACTAGAACAATGAAGTATTTATTTTGTTTTATTGTTGGCATCCGGTTATACTCATCTTCTGCCCCTCATTGCGAAAGCAAGTAAGGCCGATCTTAATTCAATGTATATTGTAAAAAAGAAACTTAAAAAGATATGGGGTCTAGTGTAAATAGGATTGTTAAAAACACATCTTATTTGTATTTTAAGATGGTTGTCACAGTGTTTATTTCATTGTGGACGACCCGTCTCATTTTAAATTCTCTTGGTGCATCTGATTTTGGAATATTCGCTGTTGTAGGTGGTGCTATTAGCATGTTGGGATTCATTAACAATTCGATGGCCGGTGCTACTCAGCGATTTATGAATTATGTGGAGGGTCAGGGCAATACAGAGAGAAAAAAAGAGATATTCAACATAAGCATTCTTATTCATTTAGGC
>CACXAG010000004.1 GCA_902765585.1 uncultured Prevotellaceae bacterium | reverse complement strand
ACTGTTGTTCAGCCACAAGACGGTCAGCGAGATTGCCTACGACTTCCACTTCTCAGAGCCTTCACATCTGATGCGGTTCTTCAAGAAAGCCACAGGCAAAACGTGTACACAATTCCAGCAAGAATACGAGAATGGGACGTTTGAATAACTCTTTTGAACTCGTGGGGACAGACCCCGTGAGTTCCTAGACTTCATAGAGAGGTCTGTAACTCTTGCTACGGGCTGAGCCACAGCAAAGACTGCCGCAAAAAGCAGCGTGATAGAGAATACAAACTTTTTCATTTTTCAGATAACTACTGCTGTTCCACTCGTTGCTACCATGAGCATCGAGCCGTTAGCACCGACGGTCTCGTAGTCGATGTCGATGCCTACGATGGCATTTGCTCCCATGGCCTGAGCACGCTGCATCATCTCCTGTATGGAGGTGTCCTTGGCTTCGGCAAGCACTTTCTCATAAGCACCTGCACGTCCGCCTACGATGTCTCGGATGCCGGCAAACAGATCCTTGAACATGTTAGCACCGATAATGGTTTCACCTGTCACAATACCTTTGTACTCGCGGATTGTGTGACCTTCAATTTGTGGGGTTGTTGATAGTATCATATTCGTTTTCTTTTTAAAAGTTTCTATCTGTTAGACGTAAGAACAATGCGAAAAGTTGCATATACGAGAAACTTTCATATCATTTCAATGGGTTAAAAATGCAAGTAATTGATTTACAGGCACGAAAAAAGGGAATCCGTTGGGTTCCCTTTTCATTAATCAGCGGAGAGTGAGGCTCCTTTGGCGGAAGGTGAGGGATTCAAACCCCCGATACCCGAAAGGGGTATACCGGATTTCGAGTCCAGCGCGATCGATCACTCTGCCAACCTTCCGAATGAGCGAGAACAAAAGAGAGCGAGCTCTCGTTTTGTCGAGCGTGAGGAAAGTCAATTGAAATTGAACCTTCCAAGCGGTCTTCCTCTGAAAATCGGATGCAAAGGTAAGGTATTTTTCTGAATAAACCAAATAATATTGTAGTTTTTTGAAAATATTTGGCTATGTCGTGGATTTTTTGTACCTTTGCAGCCGCTAAGAAAGCATAGACACATTATTTAATTAAATAAAAGAATCAACGTAACAATGAAAGCATTTGTTTTTCCCGGACAGGGTGCCCAGTTTGTTGGTATGGGCAAGGACTTGTATGACAACAACGAGACAGCCAAGGAGCTGTTTGACAAAGCAAACGAGATACTGGGCTACAGTATCACCGATATTATGTTCAATGGTACTGACGACGACCTGAAGCAGACGAAGGTGACGCAGCCTGCCGTCTTCCTGCACAGCGTGATTTCGGCTATCTGCATGGGCGATGACTTCAAGCCCGAGATGGTGGCTGGTCACTCGCTGGGTGAGTTCTCGGCCCTGGTGGCTGCCGGTGCCTTGTCGTTCGAGGACGGCCTGCGCCTGGTGTATGCCCGTGCTATGGCTATGCAGAAGGCCTGCGAGGCCCAGCCTTCGACGATGGCTGCCATCATCGGTCTGCCTGATGAGAAAGTGGAGGAGATTTGTGCCAGCATCAACCGCGAGGGTAACGTGGTGGTTTGTGCCAACTACAACAACCCCGGCCAGCTGGTGATTTCGGGTAATGTAGAGGCCATCAACGAGGCTTGCGAACAGCTGAAGGCTGCTGGTGCCAAGCGTGCCCTGCCGCTGAAGGTGGGTGGTGCCTTCCACTCTCCGCTGATGCAGCCTGCCAAGGACGAGCTGCAGGCCGCCATCGAGAAGACGGAGGTGAAGACCCCGAAGTGTCCCGTCTACCAGAACGTGGATGGCAAGCCCCATACCGATCCTGCTGAGATCAAGGCTAACCTGATAGCCCAGCTGACCAGCAGCGTGCTGTGGACTCAGATTGTGCAGAACATGATTGCCGACGGTGCTGACGACTTCACGGAGTGCGGTCCTGGCAAGGCCCTGCAGGGTATGATTAGCAAGATCAACCGCGAGGTTTCTGCACACGGAATCCAGGTAGATTAAAGATTAAACATTAAAGATTAAACATTTAAGGTTAATCGTTGAACGTGGAGAAGGTTATCATTTACCAGATATTCACTCGTCTTTTCGGCAATCGCAACGTCTCTCGCAGGGAGCGCGGCACGATTGCCGAAAACGGTAGTGGAAAGTTTGCCGACCTGTCACAGGAGGTGCTGAAGGACATTGCCCAGATGGGCGTCAGCCATGTGTGGTATACAGGTGTCATCCGTCATGCCACGCAGACGGACTATAGTGCCTACGGCATTCCCCGCCAGCACCCCGCTGTGGTGAAGGGCAAGGCCGGTTCACCATACGCCATCACCGACTACTATGACGTAGACCCCGACCTGGCTGTGGATGTCAACCTGCGCATGCTGGAGTTTGAGCAGCTGGTGGAACGCACCCACAAGGCCGGGCTGAAGGTCATCATCGACTTCGTGCCCAACCACGTGGCCCGTCAGTATAAGTCCATCTGCAAGCCCAAACGTGTAAAAGACCTCGGTGAGGCAGACAATGCCCTGCACGGCTTTGACCCGCAGAACAATTTCTACTACTGTCCCGGAGAGCGATTCACCCCCTATTTCGACCTCTATAAGGGCGAAACGGAGCCCTATCTGGAGATGCCTGCCAAGGCCACGGGCAACGACCACTTCGACAATGCCCCGGGGCAGAACGACTGGTACGAGACGGTGAAGCTGAACTACGGCGTCGACTACTATGCCGGGCGCATCGGCTATTTCGACCCCATCCCCGACACCTGGCTCAAGATGACTGACATCCTGCTGTTCTGGGCGAAGAAGGGCGTCGACGGTTTCCGCTGCGACATGGCCGAGATGGTGCCTGCCGAGTTCTGGTCATACGCCACGCAGAAGGTGAAGAAGAAGTTCAAGAACATCATCTTCGTGGGCGAGGTCTATAACCCCTTCGAATACCGTCACTATCTGGCTTCCGGCTTCGACTTGCTCTACGACAAGGTAGGTATGTACGACACCATGCGTAACGTCATCTGCCACCATGCCCCGACGTCGGCTATCACATACGCCTGGCAGCAGACGGACGACATCCGCGACCACATGCTCTACTTCCTGGAGAACCACGACGAGCAGCGCGTTGCCAGCGACTTCTTTGCTGCAGACGGGCGCAGGGGCGTGCCAGGCATGATGGTGTCGCTGCTGTTGCAGCAGAACCCCTTCATGCTGTATGCCGGTGAGGAATACGGCGAGCGCGGCATGGACCGCGAGGGCTTCAGCGGCAACGACGGACGTACCACCATCTTCGACTACTGGAGCATCGACACGCTCTGCCGTGCCGCCCAGAACAAGCTGACCGAGACGGAGCAGCAGCTGTATGACATACACAAGAAGACCATGCTCCTGGCCCGTAGCGAGAAAGCCATCACGGCAGGTGCCAGCTTCGACCTGATGTACGTCAACGGACACCTGGAGCGCCAGTATGCCTTCCTGCGAAAGGCCGACAACGAGCTGTTGCTGGTGGTGGCAAACTTCGAAGACCACGATGTCGTCATCGATGTCAACATCCCTGCCCATGCCTTCGAGTTCCTGCAGATGACGGAGAAGAACGTCATTGCCACCGACCTGCTGACCAAGGAGAGGCTGGCCATGCGACTGAAGAAGGACGGCTCCGTCAGAATGTCCGTCGGAGCCCGGAACGGCAGGGTGTGGAAAGTGAAACTGTAACGTTGAACGTTGAACATTGAACGTTGAACGACGAATGTTGAAGATTGAAGATTGAACGTTGAAGGATATGGCTAACGACGAGTACGTACTGAACGAGCATAACAAGGAAGAGTTTCCGCCTGCCCATACCGCTGAGCATCTGCTGAACCAGACGATGATACGGCTGTTTGGCTGTGAACGCAGCTACAATGCCCACATCGAGCGCAAGAAGAGCAAGATGAGTTTCCACCTGGACCACAAGCCCAGCCGGCAGGAGGAGAGGGAGATAGAGCGCGAGATGCAGCGGCTGATAGACGAGGACCTGCCCGTGACCTTTGACTTCGTCGACAAGTACAGTCTGCCAGAGGGTATCGACCTCGACCGGCTGCCTGACGACGCCTCGGAAACCATCCGTCTGGTGCGCATCGGTGACTACGACGTGTGCCCCTGTATCGGCAAACATGTACGCTCGACGGCACAGATCGGACGTTTCGAGATGCTGGGTACCAACTGGGATGAACACGAGCATTCGTTCCGCGTGAGATTCAAAATTGTCCAGTAAAACAACGTCTTATAGCCCCTTACAAATAAAAAAAGTGCATGGTGATGAAGGATTATCAAATTTTTTCAGTAACTTTGCAACCAAAAGGCCCAAATAACACATGAACCATATAAGGAATTTCTGCATCATAGCACATATTGACCACGGCAAGTCGACGCTGGCTGACCGTCTGCTGGAGTTTACCAAGACCATCCAGGTGACGGAAGGACAGATGTTGGACGACATGGACCTGGAGCGAGAGCGCGGCATCACCATCAAGAGCCACGCCATCCAGATGGAGTATGTGTATAAGGGTGAGAAATACATACTGAACCTGATTGACACCCCGGGACATGTCGACTTCTCGTACGAGGTGTCGCGTTCGATTGCTGCCTGCGAGGGTGCGCTACTGGTGGTGGATGCCACCCAGGGCGTGCAGGCGCAGACCATCTCGAACCTTTATTTAGCCATTGACAACGACCTGGAGATTATCCCCGTCATCAACAAGATAGACATGCCCTCGGCCATGCCCGACGAGGTGGAGGACGAAATCGTCGACCTCATAGGCTGCGACCCCGAAGACATCATCCGTGCCTCGGGAAAAACCGGTGAGGGCGTGGAGGACATCCTGAACGCCGTGGTGGAGCGCATTCCGCACCCTGTAGGCAAAGAGGATGCTCCGCTGCAGGCACTTATCTTCGACTCCGTGTTCAACTCGTTCCGCGGCATCATTGCCTACTTCAAGATAGTCAACGGCAGCATCCGTCCTGGCGACAAGGTGAAGTTCTTCAATACCGGTCAGGAGTACGATGCCGACGAGGTGGGCGTGCTGAAGATGGACATGATACCCCGCAAGGAGCTGAGAACCGGTGAGGTAGGCTACATCATCAGCGGCATCAAGAATGCCAAGGAGGTGAAGGTGGGCGACACCATCACCCATGTGGCACGTCCCTGCGAAAAGGCCATCGAGGGCTTCCAGGAAGTGAAGCCGATGGTGTTTGCCGGTGTCTACCCCATAGACCCCACAGACTACGAGAACCTGCGTGCCTCGTTGGAAAAACTGCAACTGAACGATGCCTCGCTGACCTTCGTCCCTGAGACGTCGGTGGCGCTGGGTTTTGGCTTCCGCTGCGGATTCTTAGGCCTGCTGCACATGGAGATTGTGCAGGAGCGTCTGGACCGTGAGTTCGACATGGATGTCATCACCACCGTGCCCAACGTTACCTATATGTGCTATACCAAGCAGCACGAGGAGAAAGAGGTGCACAACCCCTCGGGACTGCCCGACCAGACGATGATAGACCATATCGAGGAGCCCTATATCAAGGCCTCGATTATCACCGCTGCCGACTACATCGGTCCCATCATGACGCTGTGTCTCGACAAGCGCGGCGAGCTGATAGACCAGCAGTATGTCTCGGGCGGACGTGTGGAGTTGCGCTTCATGCTGCCGCTGGGCGAGATAGTCATCGACTTCTACGACAAGTTGAAGAGCATCTCGAAGGGCTATGCGTCGTTCGATTACCATATCGACTCGTTCCGTCCCTCGAAGCTTGTCAAGCTCGACATCCTGCTGAACGGCGAACCTGTCGATGCCCTCAGCACGCTGACCCATGCCGACAATGCCGTCACCTTTGGCCGACGCATGTGCGAGAAACTGAAGGAGCTCATTCCGCGCCAGCAGTTCGACATCGCCATCCAGGCTGCCATCGGAGCCAAGATTATTGCCCGCGAGACCGTCAAGCAGGTACGTAAGGACGTGACTGCCAAGTGCTATGGTGGTGACGTGAGTCGTAAGCGTAAGTTGCTGGAGAAGCAGAAGCGCGGTAAGAAGCGCATGAAGCAGATTGGTAACGTGGAGGTGCCTCAGAAGGCATTCCTCGCCGTGCTCAAACTGGACTAAAGCGGCCTTCGGCCTAAATAATTTCGGCGGCCTTCGGCCTAAATAAAAAATAAGGAATAATAAATAATAAATAAAATAACTACTTGAAAATACATTTCTATAATAATAGATACCGCCTATGACGACTATTGGATTGACAACGAGAGATGTGGCGCGTGAGTTGGCCAGACGGTACAGCACGATGACCCACGATGAACTGGACGTGCTGGAAAGCATTCTGGTACCCATGAAATTCCAGAAGGGTGAAATCATCCTCCGCGAGGGTGAGGTATGCACCGATATCTTCTGGGTTGTCAAGGGACTGGTGCGCCAGTTCTATTTCAAGAACGGCAAGGAACTGACGGAATATATGGCTGTCGAGAACACCATCTGCATGAGTATTGAGAGCCTCTTCAAGGAGGAGCCCAGCCACCAGCAGATGCAGGCTATCGAGCCTACCATCATCTTTGCCTTGCCCAAGGCCAAGCTGGAAAAGGAAGCTGTCAGGAATGTCAATATCCAAATGTTGTATCGTAAGATTCTGGAAGAGTCGCTGATACTCTCCCAGGTGCATGCTGACATGCTGCGCTTTGAGTCGGCTCAGGAGCGCTATGCCAAGCTGGTGAAGCGTTCGCCGCAACTGGTGTTGCGTGCCCCGTTGGTGTATATCGCCAGCTACCTGCAGATGACGCCAGAGACGCTGTCCCGCGTGCGTACCTCGGCCTTGCTATAGCTGGGCAACAAATGTAAACATATCGGGGAATGTCTGACGGAGCATGTCAGGACGTTCCTGGAAGAGTCCGAACAGGGCGCTGCCTGAGCCAGACATGGCTGCATAGGTGGCGCCCATATTATATAGCTGCTCCTTGACCTGCCCAATCTCGGGATGCAGGGCAAAGACGCTCTCCTCGAAGTCGTTGACAAGGTCGTTCTTCCACGTGTCGACAGGCTGCAGCACTACGTCACGGCAGTTCTTCGCGGGGTAGTGGGGACGGATGCGTGAAAAAGCCTCCTTGGTGGGAACGGGGATGTCGGGACGTACGATGCCGATATGCCAGCCGCTCAGGTCGAGGCTGACGGGCTGCAGGCGTTCACCGATGCCTTCGGCATAGCAGGGACGACTGACGATGAAAAAGGGACAGTCGGCACCCAGTCGGGCAGCATACCCTATCATCTGCTCGTCGCTGAGACCTAACGCAAACAGGTCGTTCAGCAGACGTATCATATAGGCACAGTCGCTGCTGCCGCCACCCATGCCCGCCTGTGTGGGAATGCCCTTCCACAGGTGGGTATGGATGCGTGGCAGGGTGGGGAAGTCACCCTTCAGCAACTGATAGGCCCGCACCACGAGGTTGCGTTGTTCGTCGCCCTCAATGGGGATGTTGGTTGTCTTGAGGTCGCAGTCCACGTCAGAAGGAAAGCCCTCGTCCATCACCTGCACCTCCAGGGCATCCTGGATGGGAACGGGGTAGAAGACCGTCTGCAGGTTGTGATAGCCGTCGCTGCGCTTCTCGACGACATTCAGACCTAAGTTAATCTTGGCTATCGGGAAAGTAATCATGCCATTACTCTTTGATAAACGTATGCATGAATTCATCGAGTTTCAGCAGTCCGTAGGCGCCGCTGACGCACGATACCTCGTCGTACTGCTGCACGCTGTCGGGTGTAATCCCTTTGTGCCAGATGAGGAAGGGCACGGGCTGTCCTACATGGATGCGCTGTTCGACGGGTGTCAGGTGGTCGGGTAGCACGGCAATGCTGACAGGCTGATCCTTTACCTTATTATATATAGGGGCGATGAGTCGCTGGTCCAGATACTCGATGGTCTTGAGTTTCAGTTCCAGGTCGCCGTCATGGCCTGCCTCGTCGCTGGCTTCCACGTGAACGAACACGAAGTCGTCATGCTCCAAAGCGTCGATGGCAGCCTGTGCCTTGCCCTCGTAGTTGGTGTCAGCGAGACCTGTTGCACCAGGCACCTCTACAATCTTCAGTCCGGCATAGTGACCAATGCCACGAATCAGATCGACGGCAGAGATGACGGTGCCCGACTTAATCTCCGGATACTGCTGCATCAGCGTCTCCATAGAGGGACGATAGCCACCGCTCCAAGGCCAGATGCTGTTAGCCTGACGTTCCCCACGCTCAGCTCTTGCAAGATTGAAGGGATGCTTGGAGAGTAACTCCTGCGATTTCAGAATCAGCTCGTTCAGCAGGTCGGCAGTTTGTTGAGGGGTGAGTCGTGAGAGGTGAGAGGTGAGAGAATGGTTCGTTGGCTGAGTGTAATCTCTTACCTCTTGCTCCTTACCTCTTACCTCTTTCACTAACAGTGGACGCCAGGGCTCGTTGGGATGATCGTGGGGTGGGGCACAGACGATGTGTTTGTTGCCGCCCTTGATGACCAGCAGGTGGCGATATTGGATACCAGTAATGAATTTTACGCGCTCGCAGCCCTCACGTTCATTGATGGGCTTGGCCAGCGTCTCATTCAGATATTTAATCAGGACATCGGCATCGTCTGTCTCCAGATTACCGCCATTATGCGTGATAATCTTGCCATCAGCCAGTGTGATGATATTACAGCGAATGGCGAAGTCGTCATCAGCCATCTCATAGCCAATGCTGGCAGCCTCCAAGGGACCGCGTCCTTCATATACTTTATTCAGATCATAGCCCAGAATGGCGGTATTGGCAACCTCCGAGCCTGGAGGAAATCCCTCCGGTACCGTCACCAGTCTGCCGCATCGGCCTTCACGCGCCAGCAGGTCCATCATGGGCTTATGGGCATATTGCAGCAAGGTCTTCCCACCGAGTCTTTCGACGGGAAGATCTGCCATGCCATCACCAAGAATGATGATATGCTTCATAAACTAAATATTTGCGATTGACATGATGTTGGCAAAGACACCGGCTGCGGTTACGGCAGCACCGGCACCATAGCCCTGGATGAGCATCGGGTACTCCTTGTAGCGCTCGGTGGTCAGCAGCACGATGTTGTTGGAGCCCTCCAAACCGTAGAACGGATGTCCATAGGGCACCTCCTTCAAGGCTACACTGGTCTTGAAGGATGACGGGTTCTGCTCGTCGGCTTCCATCGTAGCCACGAAACGCCAGCGCTTGTTCTCTGCCTCCAGAACCTTGCGACGCGCCTCGAAGTCGGCATCCAACTCAGGCAGCTTAGCCCAGAAGTCCTCGATGCTGCCCTCGAAATAGCTGTCGGGCACGAAGAGATGCTTCTCCACGTCGTCCTGCTCTACCTTGTAGCCAGCCTCACGGGTCAAGATAACCAACTTGCGGATGACATCCGTACCGCTGAGGTCGATACGTGGGTCGGGCTCTGAGTAGCGCTGCTCCTTGGCGCGACGTACCGTCTCTGAGAAGGGCACATCAGCTGCAATCTCGTTGAAGATGAAGTTCAGCGTACCAGAGAGGATAGCCTCAATCTTCAGGATCTTATCACCTGAGTTACACAAGTCGTTGATGGTACCGATAATCGGCAGACCAGCGCCTACGTTGGTCTCGTAGCGGAACCAGACACCACGGTCGCGAGCCGTCTGGCGCAGCTTCACGTAGCTGTCGTAGTCGCTCGATGCTGCAATCTTGTTGGCAGCAACCACGGATATGTTGTGCTCCAGGAAAGTCTGGTATAATGTGGCAATCTGCTTGCTGGCAGTACAGTCAACAAAGACAGAGTTGAAGATATTCATCTTGATGATTTCCTCGCGCATGTGCTCGGTATTGGCCTTAAAGCCTGCGCGCAGAATCTTCTCGTAGTTGTCGAGGTCGATGCCGTCGCGGTCCAATACGAAGTTGTCGACATCAGAAATACCGACCACGTTCAGCTTCAGGCGACGTGACTGCATGAGGAACTGCTGCTGGGTACGGATTTGTTCGAGCAGCATGCCACCTACGGTACCGATACCGCAGATGAAGATGTTGAGCACCTTGTATTCCGACAGGAAGAACGAGTCGTGCAGCACGTTCAGCGACTTGCGCAGGAACTTGCCGTCAACCACGAACGAGATATTTGTCTCTGAAGCACCCTGGGCACAGGCAATGACGCTGATACCCGAACGTCCCAGCGTACCAAACAGTTTACCAGCGATACCCGGAGTCTGCTTCATGTTCTCACCCACGATGGCGATAGTAGCCAAGCCACTCTCCACCTGCATCTCGAACATGGCACCCGTCTCAATCTCCTTGGCAAACTCAGCGTTCAGCACCTCGGCAGCAGCCTCGGCATCCTCGTCGCGCACACCGATAGAGGTAGAGTTCTCTGACGATGCCTGCGATACCATGAAGACGCTGATACCCTTATTGGCCAGCGTAGTAAAGATGCGGCGGTTGACACCGATGACACCCACCATCGACAGGCCTGTCACCGTAATCAGCGAGGTACCCTTGATGCTGGAGATACCCTTGATGGGCTTCTGGTCGTTGTCAATCGTAGACTTGATAAGTGTTCCCGGATGTTCGGGATTGAAGGTATTCTTGACCTTGATAGGGATATTTTTTACACAGACGGGATAAATCGTCGGGGGATAGATGACCTTGGCACCGAAGTTACACAGCTCCATGGCCTCCACATAGGAGAGCTCGTTGATAGTGTAGGCCGTCTTGATGACCTTCGGGTCTGCTGTCATGAAGCCATCCACGTCGGTCCATATCTCCAGCACGTCGGCATCGAGTGCTGCTGCGATGATGGCTGCAGTATAGTCGCTGCCGCCACGTCCCAGGTTGGTGGTCTCGTGGCTGTCGCGGTCGCGGGCAATGAATCCAGGCACCACGGCAACCGTCTTGCTGGCGTTGGTATTGTTGTTCTGGAAGGTTGCAAAGGCTTCCTTCACCAGTTTGTTGGTCAGTTCGGTGTCGAGGACATGCTTGCCCTCCTTGGTTTCCGTGCGGATGAAGTCGCGGGCATTCATGCGCATACCATTCTTAATCATAGCAGCCACGATGTGCGACGACAGGCGCTCGCCATAGCTGATGATGGTGTCCTGCGTCTTCTCGCTGAGGTCGTGAATCAGGAACACGCCATAGTAGATGCTCCGCAACTGGTCGAAGAGCTGGTCTACGCTGTTGAATAAGTCGATGCGCTTTTTGTCGTCCTGGATGATGGCGTCTATCATCTGGTGATGACGGGTAACCATCGATTCGAACTCCTCACGATAGTGGCTGTCGCCATTCTTGGCCAATTGCGACGTCGCAATCAGTTTGTCGGTAATGCCGTTCAGCGCACTTACAACTACAATGACAGGCCCCCGTCCGGCTTCTGCCTCTACAATCTCTTTTAAGCTCAAAATGCTTTTCACGGAACCTACGGACGTTCCGCCGAATTTCATTACTTTCATATTTCTATGCAATTTACCTTACCGCCGGTACCCCTACTGACAATGGGGGACTTCTCCAACGGCGGTGCAAAGGTAATCATAAAAAATGGACTGACCAAATTGTCAGTCCATTTTTTTTACTTGTACAGATATCGCTTGATACTTCGCTTGGGTGTCTTCTCGAATTCCTCCTTGCGGATTTCTATCTCTGCAATCTTCTCGTAGGCAGGCAGCTGCCCATTGAGCTGTTGGAGGTTCTGGTTCATGACGTTCTTGATGTCATCGTCAGAGAATCGCATGTTCTTGGCTTCGTCATAGTCGGGATAGACCAGTCCTACCAACTTGTTGTCCCTTTGTACCACAACGCTCTCGACAACCATCGGCAGGGAATTCAGCTTGTCCTCTATCTCCTCGGGATAGATGTTTTGTCCGCTGGGACCCAGCAGCATATTCTTGCTGCGCCCGTTGATGAAGACGTTGCCGTCGTAGTCCATGGTACCCAGGTCGCCTGTATGGTACCAGCCATTGTCGTCAAGCGTCTCGTGGGTGGCTTCCTCGTTCTTGTAGTAGCCCAGCATGACGTTGGGACCCTTGGCCAGTATCTCGCCAGGAATCTGGGCGGGATTGGTGGAGTTAATCTTCACCTGCATGTGGTGGGCAGCCTGTCCGCATGAGCCCTGCACAAAGGTCTGCCAGTCGCGGTAGCAGATGATGGGTGCGCACTCGGTGGCGCCATAGCCCACGGTATAGGGGAATTCGATGCGTTTCAGGAATGACTCCACCTCCTGGTTGAAGGCAGCACCACCGATGATGACCTCGTAGAGTTCGCCTCCGAAGGCCTTGATGACCTCCTGGCAGATGCGCTCGCGAACCTTCTTCGAGATGACGGGCATCGACAGCAGCAGTCGCATGCGGTTGTTCTGTATCTTGGGGAATACTTTTTTGCGGATGATTTTCTCGATAACCAGCGGCACGGCAATGATGATCTTGGGTTTGACGTCGGCAAAGGCCTGTGCGATGATGGCTGGTGAGGGGATGCGGTTCAGGTAGAAGGTATGGCAGCCATGCAGGAACTCGAATACGAATTCGAAGGCCATGCCGTACATGTGTGCCATAGGCAGGATGGAGATGACGCGGCTGCCCCTGCCGATGGTCTTTCCCAACACGTGGCAGGCGAAGTCGTAGTTTGACCACATGGCTCGGTAGGGTATCATCACACCCTTCGAGAATCCCGTGGTTCCTGACGTGTAGTTGATGAGTGCCAACTCCTCGCCATTCTCCTCTATATAATAATGTACGTGTTCCTTACGGAAGTATTTGGGGTATTTCTTGCCATACAACTCGTTCAGATGCTCACGGGCATACGTCAGTTTGTCTGTGCGAGACACCATCAGCGAGTAGTCGGGGTTGTTGATGATACCTTCCAGGTTGGGCATCTGCATCGGGTCTATCTGCGTAGCCACATGGTCACCCACAAAGAGCAATTTGGCGTCGGAGTGATTGACGATGTTGTGTATCTGCTCTGCCATGAACTCGTGCAGGATGGGTACTGCCACGGCGCCGTATGTCAGCGTGGCCAGGAACGCCACTGCCCACTGGCTGCTGTTACGTCCGCAGAGGGCTATCTTGTCGCCCTTGGTGACGCCACTGTTCTCAAACAGAATGTGTAGTTTCTCTATCTTGCGTGCCACGTCATGGTACTGCAGGGTGGCTCCCTTATAGTCAGTCAGGGCATCCAGGTCCCAATTGTCGACGATGCTCTGCTGTATGAGCTGGTTAAAACTTGGATAGTTTTCCATACCTTATTTATATAGATAACGTTTAATACTCTTTTTGGGTGTCTTCAGGAACTCCTTGTCTTGCAGTTCGAAGGCTTGTATGCGGCTGTATGCGGGCAGCGACTGGTTCAGGTCCTGGCGGTTCTGTTCCATGATGCCCTCTATATCCTCGGAGTTGAATCCCATGTTGCGGGCTTCGTCCATGTCTGGATATATCAGGGCTACAAGGTGGTCGCCGCGCTGTACGATGAGGCTCTCGCTGACCATGGCCATTGAGTTGAGCTTGTCTTCGATCTCCTCGGGGTATACGTTCTGTCCGTTGGCACCCAGCAGCATGTTCTTCAGGCGTCCGCGTATGAAGATATGTCCGTCCTGCGACATGGTGGCCAGGTCGCCTGTATGATACCAGCCCTCGCTGTCGATGGCCTGTCTGGTGGCCTCCTCGTTCTTGTAGTAGCCCATCATGACGTTGGTGCCTCGCGTGATGATCTCACCCTCCACGTTCTGCGGGTCAGACGACACAATCTTCACCTCCATGCAGGGCAGGGGCGTACCACACGAGCCGGGCACGAAGTCGTGGTAGTCGCTGTACGAGATGAGCGGTGCACACTCCGTGGTGCCATAACCCACCGTGATGGGAAAGTCGATGCCCTTCAGGAATTGCTCTATCTCCTGGTTCAGCGGGGCACCGCCTACGATGACCTCATAGGCCCTGCCGCCAAAGGCAGCATATACCTCCTGACAGATGCGCTTCTTCACCTTGTCCTTGACGACGGGCATCTGCAGCATCAGCTTCACGGCATTGGTCTGTATCTTGGGGAATACGCGCTTGCGGATAATCTTCTCGATGATGAGGGGCACCGCCACCACCACGTCGGGACGTACCTCCTTGAAGGCCTCGGCAATGATGGCCGGTGACGGCAGTCGCGTCAGGAAGAAGAGATGGTAACCCGAACAGAAGGGGAACAGGAACTCGATAGCCATGCCGTACATGTGTGCCATGGGCAGGATGCTCAGTGTGCGCGAGAATTTCGGCATGTGTACGCCCAGATTCTTCTGACAGAAGTCCACGTTGCCCCAGAGGGCACGATAGGGTAGCATGACGCCTTTCGAAAAGCCCGTTGTTCCACTGGTGTAGTTAATCATGCACAGTTCCTCTGCCGTGCCCTGGTACCAGTGTACGTCTTCACGTCTGAAGGCGTTGGGATACTTCTTGCCGAAGAGCTCGTTCAGTCGTTCACGGGCATCAGTCAGCTGCTCGTTATGCGAGACGTAGAGCGAGAAGTCGGGCAGGTTGAAGATACCTTCCAGGTTGGGCATCTGCTTCTCGTCGATGACGTTGACGATATAGTCACCCACAAAAAGCAGTTTCGACTCGGAGTGGTTGACGATATTGTGTATCTGTTCGTCGTTGAACTCATGCAGGATGGGAACGATGACGGCACCGTAGGTCAGCGTGGCTAAGAAGGCTACTGCCCAGTGTGCCGAGTTGCGTCCGCATACGGCAATGCGGTCACCCTTCTGAATGCCGGCTGCTTCCATCATGATGTGCAGCTTCTCTATCTTGCGGGCTACGTCGTGGTATTGCAGCGTAGCCCCTTTGTAGTCGGTCAGCGCATCGAGCAGCCAGTTGTCCTTGATGGTTCGTTCAATGTAGGAATTGAAACTTGGTATGTCTTTCATTGCACAATTTTCAAAATTTTGTGCAAAGGTAATATCTTTTCTGCACATCCGCAAACTTTTTGTGCAGTTTTTGTGTTTGTATAGAAAAAAAACTGAAATTATTTTGTAATTTCCGTAAATTGTAGTAATTTTGCAGCCGATTTCGATAAAACTGGTTAATGAAGAACGATAAAATGAAGAATCAGTACCGTATCAACGAACAGATACGTGTACGTGAAGTGCGAATCGTGGGTGACAGTGGCAGCACTGTTGTTCCTACACGTGAAGCCTTGGATATGGCTCGCGATCAGGGCGTTGACTTGGTCGAGATTTCTCCTAATGCCAATCCTCCCGTTTGTCGTCTCATTGACTATTCGAAGTTCCTTTACCAGCAGAAGAAGCGCCAGAAGGAGATGAAGGCCAAGCAGGTGAAGGTGGAGGTCAAGGAAATCCGTTTCGGACCCCAGACCGACGAGCACGACTATCAGTTCAAGCTCAAGCACGCCAAGGAGTTCCTGGAAGATGGTAATAAGGTACGCGCATACGTATTCTTCCGTGGACGCTCCATCCTGTTCAAGGAGCAGGGCGAGGTGCTGCTGCTGCGTTTTGCCAACGACCTCGAGGAATACGGCAAGGTGGAGGGTATGCCCTCGCTGGAAGGCAAGAAGATGTTCCTCTACCTGGCTCCCAAGAAGGCCGGTGCTCAGAAGAAGAGCCAGCAGGCTCGCGACCGCGAAGCTGCCGAAGCAGACGCTAAGGAGACGTCGCACCAGAGCCAACTGAAGGAAATAGACGTAGACACTCCTGCCAACGGTGGTCTACTGGCCAATGCCAAGATCAGTGCAGATGCACTGAAGAAGCTGACTGAAACAGAAGCTGAGGATTAAGTCCTGAAGTCCTTTAGTCCGCTGCAAAAAAGAAGAAAAGAAGGCGTCGCGCCCGGTATATGCGTAGTCGCCGTTTATTAATAACAATTTAAATTATAAAAAACAATGCCAAAAGTAAAGACAAACTCCGGTGCCAAGAAGCGTTTTGCTTTCACCGGAACAGGTAAGGTCAAGAGACACCACGCTTACCACAGTCACATTCTGACTAAGAAGACTAAGAAGCAGAAGCGTAATCTGCAGGGTTCGACACTTGTCGATGTTACAAACATGAAGCAGGTTCGTGACCTGTTGTGTCTCCGTTAATTCACCTATTGTCAAACATTAAAAAGTATTAGAAACTATGCCAAGATCAGTCAATCACGTTGCATCACGCGCAAAACGTAAGAGAATTCTGAAACTTACTCGCGGTTACTTTGGTGCCCGCAAGAATGTTTGGACAGTAGCCAAGAACACTTGGGAGAAAGGTCTTACCTACGCCTATCGCGATCGTAAGAACAAGAAGCGCACCTTCCGTGCCCTGTGGATCCAGCGTATCAACGCTGCCGCTCGTCAGGAGGGTATGAGCTATTCCGTACTCATGGGCAAGCTGGCTAAGGCTGGTATCGAGATCAACCGTAAGGTGCTCGCTGACCTGGCCCTCAACAACCCCGAGGCTTTCAAGGCTATCGTAGCCAAAGTTGCTGATAAGTAAGAGAAGCGCAAATGCGTTTGCTCTCCCGAACGGAAGCAACTTCGAGCCGTAGGCTCAAAAGTAAAGTAGGAACCAGTTCTTCGAATGATAAGAGGCATTGCTTGTATTCTATATATGAGTAGTGCCTCTTTTTCCACTCGTAACACATCAATTTCAAACATATCTCGTATTTATGGAAATTAAGATTACCTTCCCGGATGGCTCTGTTCGCTCGTATGAGCAGGGCGTTACCGGTTTTCAGATTGCCGAGAGCATCTCGCCTGCTCTGGCACGCAGCGTTGTTAGCTGTGGCGTAAACGGCGAGACCGTTGAGTTGAACCGCCCCATCATGGAGGATGCTACCATCGCCCTCTACAAGTTCGAGGACGAGGAGGGCAAGCACACCTTCTGGCACACCTCTGCCCACCTGTTGGCTGAGGCCCTGCAGGAGCTCTATCCCGGCATCCAGTTTGGTTTCGGACCTGCTGTCGAGAACGGCTTCTTCTACGATGTCCTGCTGCCTAACGGCGAGATGATCAAGGAGAGTGACTTCCCCGCCATCGAGGCCAAGATGAAAGAGCTGGCAGGCAAGAAGGAGGCTGTTGTTCGCAAGGAGGTGGCCAAGGCCGATGCCCTGAAGCAGTTTGCTGCCGATGGTCAGACCTACAAGTGCGAACACATCGACCAGGACCTGGAGGACGGCTCTATCACCACCTATACCCAGGGCAACTTCACCGACCTCTGCCGTGGTCCTCACCTGGTAGACACGGGTGAAATCAAGGCCGTTAAGCTGACCAATGTCGCTGGTGCTTTCTGGCGTGGCGATGCTACCCGCGAGCAGATGCAGCGTCTCTATGGCATCTCGTTCCCCAAGAAGAAGATGCTCGACGAGTATCTGGTCATGCTGGAGGAAGCCAAGAAGCGCGACCATCGCAAGATTGGCAAGGAGATGGAACTCTTTATGTTCAGCGACAAGGTAGGCAAGGGTCTGCCCATTTGGCTGCCCAAGGGCACTGAGCTGCGTCTGCGCCTGCAGGACCACTTGCGTAAGGTTCAGAAGCGTTTTGGTTATCAGGAAGTTATCACACCACATATTGGTTCCAAGAACCTTTATGTCACCTCGGGTCACTATGCCCATTACGGCAAGGACTCGTTCCAGCCCATCCATACCCCCGAGGAGGACGAGGAGTACATGCTGAAACCCATGAACTGTCCTCACCACTGTGAGATCTTCGCCTGGAAGCCCCGTTCCTATCGCGACCTGCCTCTGCGCATCGCTGAGTTCGGCACGGTCTACCGCTACGAGCAGAGTGGTGAGTTGCACGGACTGACTCGCGTGCGCTCTTTCACCCAGGATGACGCCCACCTCTTCTGCCGTCCCGACCAGGTGAAGCAGGAGTTCCTCAACGTCATGGACATCATTAATATTGTGCTCAAAGCTTTTGGCTTCGAGTTCGAAGCGCAGATCTCTCTCCGCGACCCCAACGACCACGAGAAGTACGTTGGTACCGACGAAGACTGGGCACTGGCTGAGCGTGCCATCCAGGAGGCCTGCGAGGAGAAGGGTCTGCCTGCCAAGGTAGAATATGGCGAGGCTGCCTTCTATGGTCCCAAGCTCGACTTCATGATCAAGGATGCCATTGGTCGTCGCTGGCAGTTAGGTACCATCCAGGTGGACTACAACCTGCCCAAGCGCTTCCAGTTAGAGTATACCGACGAGGACAACCAGAAGAAGACGCCCGTCATGATCCATCGTGCCCCCTTCGGCTCCATGGAGCGCTTCTGTGCTGTGCTCATCGAGCATACCAGCGGTCACTTCCCCCTGTGGCTCACACCCGACCAGGTGGCTATCCTGCCCTTGTCGGAGAAGTACAACGACTATGCCAAGGAGGTTGCCAAGAAGTTCGACCTGGGTGGCGTGCGTCCCACCATCGACCTGCGCAACGAGAAGCTGGGTCGCAAGATTCGTGACAACGAGTTGAAGCGTATTCCCTACATGGTCATCGTGGGCGAGAAGGAGCAGCAGGACGGCACTGTTGCCGTACGTCCTCAGGGCGGTGGTGAGCAGACTGTCATGACCATCCAGCAGTTCATTGACCACATCAATGCTGAGGTTAAGGAAATGACTAAGGACTTCTAAGTCCCTGGTCTTCCCTGACTGATGATAAATGAAAAAAAGGTGTCGATATCGGCACCTTTTTTTGATGGGATTACTGCACGGCAATCTTCATGAATACGGGATAGTGGTCGGAGTAGGTGATGTCGCCACGGTAGTAGGTGAGTCCCTTGAGTGCCTCATCGTGGAAGATGTAGTCGATGCGCACGGGTTTCTTGCCTCGGTAGGTGTTCATGAACCCACCGCCACATTCCTTGAAACCGTCGACCATATTGCCAAGCATGGTGTTGTAGACAAAGGAGTAGGGGACGTCGTTGAAGTCGCCACAGACGATACAAGGCTTCTCAGAGGAGCGTTTCTCGTTGGCGACGGTGACGGCCTGTCCAGCGCGGAAGAGCATGCCGATGGTATAGTTGCCGTAGATGGCGTTGAGCAGACGGCTGTTGCTGACCTCGTAGCCACCGTTCATCTGCATCTTGGCGGCTTGGTGCATAGTGCGGTTGATGCCGGTGGTCTGCAGGTGGACGTTGAAGATGCGTATCTCTTCGCCGTTGACCTCGATGTCAGCCCACATGGCGCTGTTGTTGGTGTCGTCGAAGATGATGGTCTTATGCTTGCGGATAGGGTAGCGGCTGTAGATGACCATGTCGTCGCGTCCTTCCTGCATGTAGGGGAAGTACTCCTTGTAGGAGGTGGAGTTCTTGCGGTCACCACTGACCTCGTTATACTCCTGCATGCAGAGCACGTCAACTTTCTGGCGTCGCATCTCGGCCAGGATGTCCTGCGCCATGAATCCCGACGTCTCACGGCCGAACAAGGCGACGTTGTAGCTGGCAATCTTCAGTCCAGCTTTGCCGTCAACGCCCTTGTCCGGTGAACCGAACTGGTAGAGGGTACCAATGTAAGGTATGCAGCAGGCGATGGTGAGGATGGGAATAAAGACGAGGAACCAGCGCTTGCGCAAGAGCCAGTAGATGATGAGCACGGCATTGGCCAAGATGAGCAGGGGCAGTGCATAGACGAGCATGGCCCGGGCGGTATTGCCGGCAGGGTTGACGTTACCCCCAAAGAGACCGACGATGGTGAAGATAGTGATGACGAGCTGTGCCACCAGAAACATGGCTGACACGTATTTGTAAACAGCGAGTTTTCCCATAGTACTAAGCAGGAATTGTGGTTACTTGTTGACGTATTTCTCGACCATGTCGATGAGGTCTTCCACGCGGAAGGGCTTGGCCATGAACTCGTCACAGCCTGCTGCCTTGGCCTCACGGATGTTCTCGTCGAAGGCGTAGGCGCTGAGTGCCACCACGGGCAGATCGTGGTTGACTTCCTTGATGATGCGCGTGGCGTCGAGACCGTTCATGTCGGGCATGCGGATGTCCATGAGTACTAGGTCGGGGTGCTCTTCCTCGCAGTACGTCACTGCCTCTATGCCGTTGACGGCGCGCAGCAGTCGGTAGCGCTTGGAGAGCACGATGCGTACGAGTTCGAAGTTGCTGTCCTCGTCCTCAGCCACCAAGATGAGCGGTGCGTTACGCAGGTCGGTCTTGGTAGTGGAACGTATGGTGCGCGAGTTGGTGGTGGTGCGACTGTTCTTGGTGACGCCTCCGATGGTGCCCTCGAAAGGCAATATGAATCGGAAGGTGGAGCCTCGTCCGAGTTCCGACTGTACGCTGATAGTACCGTCCATACGCTCGACGATGGTCCTGCAGAGCGTCAGTCCCAGTCCGTAGCCGTTCTGGTTCTCAGCATCACGCGAGACGTAGGCGTCGAAGATGTGCTTGAGGTCGTCGGCATCGATACCCGAACCGGTATCGCTGACGAAGAATTCCACCTCTTGTCCGTCGTTGATGAGACGGTAACCGTAGGTGATACTTCCCTCAGTGGTATGTTTCAGGGCATTGCTGATGAGGTTGGAGAAGACCTGTGTGACGCGGTTCTGGTCGGTGTTGAGCACCACGTTCATATTGGGTCTGTTCCATACCAGCTTCAGCGTGTCGGGACAGCGGAACTTGAAGATGTTCTGCAGTCCGTGGCACAGTTCGTTGAGGTCGGTCATCGACTTCTTGATGGTGATTTCACCGGCTTCTACACGCGAGAGGTCGAGGATGTCGTTGATGAGCGCCATCAGTCGGTTGTTGTTGCTCTCGACAATCTCCATGAATTTCATGCGCTCGTCAGGCGAGTCGGTTTCTGCCATGATGCGTGAGAACCCCTCGATGGCGTTGAGGGGCGTACGGATCTCGTGGCTCATATTAGCCAGGAAGAGTGTCTTCATCTGGCTGGCTTTCTCTGCCTTTCTGGCCTTTTCCTCGTATTGGGCCAGTTTCTTTTTGGCAGCGTCGAGTTCCAACTCCGTAGCGTGAAGCTTATTGTTGGCTTCAGCTATTTTCTGCAATAGAATTTCACGTTCGTTTTCAGGCATGACTTGAATGACGTATATAAGACGTTGCAAAGATATAAAAAAAATTCCGAAAAACGAACAATTCCGCAAAAAATTTATCCTCTTTTAGCTTTTTCCCATGTGCCACCCCCTTTGTGGGCATACAAATATTTCATGCCGCGGAAGACGTTGACGTTCATGAACAGGAAATAATAAGCCACGTAGAGCAGTTTCTGGCGGCGTCCCTGGCGTTCAAGCAGCCAGCTGAGTGCGGCAGCCAGATAGAAGAGCAGCTGCAGGACGGCGATGACGGTGTAGACGGTGCCTGCGTGCAGCAGCACCAGGGCGATGTTCAGGGGGATGAGTGCCAGCATGGCGACGGGGGTGATGCTCCAGCGCAGCACGCGGTGGGATATGTACTGGAAGGCTACCGTCGGCTGACGGAAGGGGTTCAGCATCTTCCGCAACCACCAGATGCTCTGCAGTCCTCCAGCGGCGATGCGGCGCTTGCGCTTCGACTCCTCATGGATGTCGGCAGAGCCGTACTCCATAGCGTAGGCATCGGAAGTGTAGGCTATCTTGTAGCCCTTGTCCACCAGTCGCATGGACATGACGAAGTCGTCCAACAGGGCATTCTCGGGCATGGGCTCGTAGAGACTGGTGCGGATGGCGTTCAGTTCTCCGGCAGCGCCCATGGCGGAGTAGAGTTCGCTGTCGAGGCGCTTCAGGGCACTCTCGTACTTCCAGTACAGGCCTTCTCCTTCGGCAGCGGCCTGACCCTCATGGCGTGCCATGACGCGTTTCTCGCCAGCCACGCAGGCTACCTGCGGGTCCAGGAAGCAGCGCACGATTTCGCGGATGGCCTGTGGGTTGACCATGGTATTGGCGTCGGTCATGACGGTGATGTCGCTGGTGACCTGGCTGATGCCGTGGTTCAGCGCTGCTGTCTTGCCACGACGCTCTGGGGAGTAGACGACGGTGACGTCAGGGTAGTGGCTCAGCCTTTCGTTGGTGCCGTCGGTAGAGCCGTCGGTGACCCATACGATGTGCAACTTGTCCTGGGGATAGTCAAACTGGTGTGTGTTGTCCATCTTCATGGCTACCACGTCCTGTTCGTTGTAGGCGCATATCATGAAGGTGACGTCGGGCAAAGCCTCGTCAGGCGGAAGAGCGGTCTTGACGGCTCTTCCCCTGACCAGGCGTTTGATGGCAACCAGCAGCCACAACAGCATGCCGTATCCGATATAGGTGTAGAACACGAGGAACAAGCAGGCCCAGAAGGCTATTTTCAGTGCTGTCATGGTGCGTTTGGTTGTTAGGGTGTTACGAATTGTTGTCTGTTTCCTCCTGCATGTCGATGAACTGGCGATCCTTGTCGTAGAATTCATACTGCAGGAAAGCTAATTTCTGCGAGGCGATGATGCGTATGCCCATGCCGTACTTCATCTGCCACTGTCGCTTGAGCGACCACATGCCTTGGTTGATGTAGGCGGCCACGTAGGGGTGGACGTGCAGGTAGAACTTACGGATGCCTATGTTGTTGACAAGGCGGTCAATTTTGCTCTCTAACTGGTCGGTAAACAGTATCGACGACTTGATTTTTCCTTTTCCGAAACAGGTGGGACAGGTTTCTTCGACGTTGACATCCATGGCCGGGCGGACTCGCTGGCGGGTAATCTGCATGAGTCCGAATTTCGACAGGGGCAGGATGTTGTGGCGTGCACGGTCTTTCTGCATGTTCTTGCACATGCGTTCATAGAGCATCTGACGGTCCTCAGCAAGGCTCATGTCAATGAAGTCGACGACGATGATTCCTCCCATGTCTCGTAGTCGCAACTGGCGTGCCAGTTCGTCGGCAGCACCGAGGTTCACTTCAAGGGCATTGGCCTCCTGGCCGTTTTCTGCGCGAGTACGGTTGCCCGAGTTGACGTCCACCACGTGCATGGCTTCCGTGTGCTGGATGATGAGATAGGCTCCGCGCTTGTAGTTGACGGTACGTCCGAACGACGACTTCAGCTGTTTGGTGACACCGAAGTTGTCGAAGATGGGAACGTTGCCAGTGTACTTCTTGACGATGTCCTGCTTGTCGGGTGCTATCAGTGTGACGTAGTCACGGACCTGTTGGAAGATGTTCTCGTCGTTGACGTAGATGCCGTCGTAGGTGGGGTCAAAGACGTCGCGCAGCAGTGCCACGGCACGTCCTGTCTCCTCGAACACCAGCTGGGGCGACTTGGTGGCTTTCTGAGCCTTCTCTATCATATCGTCCCAGCGCTTGACGAGTACCTTCATCTCCTTGTCCAGCTCGGCCACACGCTTGCCTTCTGCCGACGTGCGCACGATGACACCGAAGTTCTTCGGGCGGATGCTCTGAACCAGCTGTTTGAGGCGGGCTCTTTCCTCGCTTTTCTTGATTTTTGATGAAACCGAAACCTTATCACCGAAAGGCATGAGCACCATGTAGCGCCCTGCAAAGCTCAGTTCGCATGTCAGTCGGGGACCCTTGGTAGAAATCGGTTCCTTGACGACCTGTACCAGTATTTCCTGGCCTTGCTTTAGGGTGGTTTGTACGCTGCCCTCCTTGGGCAGGTCAGGTAGTCGCTGTGCCTTCGAGATGGGATAGAGTTTCTTTCTGTCGCTTTGTACCTGTTTCAGGTATTTTTCGTAAGAGCTGAATTGAGTGCCTAAGTCAAGATAGTGCAGGAAGGCATCACGCTCAGAGCCTACGTCAACGAAGCAGGCGTTGAGTCCGGGCATGAGCTTGCGCACACGGCCCAGATAGATGTTGCCGACGGAATAGCTGGCCTCCTCGCGCTTCTCGTTCTGGTATTCCACCAGGTTCTTGTCTTCGAGCAAGGCCATCGAAATCTCTTTCGGCTGGACATCGATGATGAGTTCACTTGTCATTCTTTCTTCACTTTTTACTCATTAATAATACGTAAAGAAGCGCACCGTCGGAGACGTGGATGTCTCGTCTGGTACACTCCTCTCATTTGTTCCTGTCAGTGAGCTTACTTGCTCTTATGACGATTCTTGCGCAGTCTCTTCTTACGCTTGTGGGTAGCCATCTTGTGGCCCTTCTTCTTTTTTCCGTTTGGCATAATTCTTACTAATTAATATAATAATGTATAATGTTTAATGTTTCACCTTTCAAATTGCCCTCAGAATTTCTGCTATTTCTGCCATTTCTGCGGGACATAACTTCTATTTCATTTTCTCGATGAAGCTCTTGGCCGGTTTGAAAGCGGGAATGTCATGAGCATCGATAACCATGGTGGTATTCTTCGAGATGTTGCGGGCGGTCTTCTTGGCACGATGCTTCACAGTGAAGGTGCCAAAACCACGCAGGTAGACGTTCTCTCTCTCCTCGGCCATGCTGACACGAATCTCGTTCATGAAGGCCTCTACAGTTATGGCCACATCCTTCTTGGGAAGGCCAGTTGACTCAACAATTTTGCTGATAATATCTGCTTTTGTCATTGCACTATTTTATTAAGTTTTTGATTTCGGACTGCAAAGATACTGTTTTTCAACGGGATATGGAAATTTTCCGTGCTTTTTTTTCTAAAAATATGCAATTTTCTTGTTTTTACCTTGTTTTTGTCCACCCTTGCCCTCAGACTTTCTGCGTTTTCTGTCATTTCTGTGGGACTCAACATCTTTCACTTTCCGTCATCGTTTACGTTAATTTTTCTTCAAAAATAGCGAGTTATTTTCTCTATATGGAAATTATTCGCTATCTTTGCATCCAATTGGTACTTAAAAGCTAAAACAAACGTAAAAAGCATTATGAAAGCATTCAACGACAAGAATTTTGTACTGGAGACGGAAGTCGCCCAGGACTTGTATCACAACCATGCGGCTAAGATGCCCATCATCGACTACCACTGTCACCTGATTCCCGAAATGGTGGCTAACGACCATCGCTTCAAGAGCATCACCGAGCTGTGGCTGGGCGGCGACCACTACAAGTGGCGTGCCATGCGCACCAACGGCGTGGACGAGAAGTACTGCACCGGCAAGGACACCAGCGACTGGGAGAAGTTCGAGAAGTGGGCCGAGACCGTGCCTTACACCCTGCGTAACCCGCTGTACCACTGGACACACCTGGAGCTGAAGACCGCCTTCGGCATTGAGAAACTTCTGAGCCCCAAGACCGCCCGTGAGATCTTCGACGAGTGTAACGAGAAGCTGAAGCAGCCCGAGTTCAGTGCCCGTGGCCTGATGAAGCACTACAACGTAGAGTGCGTGTGCACCACCGACGACCCTGTCGACGACCTGCACAACCACATCGAGTATGCCAAGCACAAGGCTGCCGACGACCCCATGATGATTCCCGCCTGGCGTCCTGACAAGGCCATGAATATCGAGAAGCCCGAGTTTGCCGACTATGTACACCAGTTGGAGAATGTCAGCGGTGTCACTATCACGAAGTTTGTTGACATGGTGGATGCCCTGAAGAAGCGTCACGAGTTCTTCGAGGCCCAGGGTTCTAAACTCTCTGACCATGGCATCGAGGAGTTCTACGACGAGGAGTATACCGACTCGCAGATTGAGACTATCTTCGAGAAGGCCATGCGCGGCCAGCAGCTGTCGAACCTGGAGATCCGCCAGTATAAGAACTGCTTCCTCACCGTTATGGCTGAGATGGATGCCGAGGCAGGCTGGACACAGCAGTTCCACTATGGTGCCATCCGCGACAACAATACCGCCATGTATAACCAGCTTGGTCCTGACACCGGCTTCGACTCTATCGGTGAGTTCACCACCGCCAAGGCTATGTCGAAGTTCCTGAACAAGCTGAACATGGAGGGCAAGCTTACGCGTACCATATTATATACGCTGAACCCCTGTGCCAACGAGGTTATCGCCACCATGCTTGGCAACTTCCAGGGTGGCGAGCCCGGCAAGATACAGTTTGGCTCTGGCTGGTGGTTCAACGACCAGATGGACGGCATGATTCGCCAGATGAACGCCCTCAGCGTGCTGGGTCTGCTCTCACGCTTCGTGGGTATGCTCACCGACTCTCGCTCGTTCCTCAGCTATCCGCGTCACGAGTACTTCCGTCGCATCCTCTGCAACTTGCTTGGCAACGACGTCGAGAAGGGCCTGCTGCCTGACGACCGCGAACTGTTAGGTAAGATGGTCGAGGACATCTCCTACAACAACGCCAAGAACTACTTCAAGTTCTATTAATAAAAAATCGAAGGGGCTGCACTGGCAGCCCCTTCGGTTTTTTTTATTCCCTCCACAGCCATGCTGCTATGCGGTTGACCCAACGGATGGAGATACGGAACCAGCGGTAGGTGCTCACCTCCTTGCCGCCAAAGCGCATGATGAAGTCGCGATAGGGGTTATGCCGGAAGGGCAGTCCCACGTCCAGGAAGCGGATGTGGTTGTAGCCCCGTTCGTGTGCGTCGCAGATGGTATGCCAGAAGGTGACGGCGTTGGGGTGGTAGGGGATATAGCTCTTGCGCAGCGAGGCAGAATACCAGAGGTAGGCGTCCCCCTCGGAATAGGCGCATACGGCGCAGCCTATGACCCGCTCGCGTGCCAGCGTGATGAAGATCTTGCCATGTCCCTCCTGCATCATTCCCTTGAAGAAGTTGTCGGCAGGGATGTAGCGTCGTGGCTTTAGCAGGTTATGGCGGTGCATCAGTCGTGAAAAAGCCTGGAACTCATCGTCTGTCTCCACCTCCTTGGTGACGGCGCCTCGTCGCTGGGCCAGTTCTATGCGGTGCTTCTGCCGGGCGGTGATACGCTCCTCAGGAGTGCGCGAGTGGAGCGAGTTGTGGATGTTCATCCACCGGACGGGGAAATAGCCTAACTGTTTCATCTCGCGGTAGGCAAACATCTTCTCTGTCAGGTTGCTGACCTCTATATATAGCACGTGGCTGTTCAGGCGTTCCGTCAGGGCTTCCATCAGGAGTTTGAAGAGTTGGGCGTCGCAGTGGTTGTTGCCATAGATGCGTACGTGCGTATATAGATAGGGTGGGAGCCACGACACCCGGTAGCGCGTGATGCCGAGCAGGTGCCCCACCACCTGTCCGTCAGCAGCCGTGGCAACAGCCATCAGCGGCTTCTGACGCGGCGTCTGTTGGCAGAGCCGCATCATCTGGGGACTGTGGAAGAAGTTGTCGCCTGACAACTCCGGCAGTTCGTCAGCACGTTCGTAGATGGCAACCTTGATACTATTCACGCGACAAAGATACGAATAATTTTATTATCACAAAATCGTTTCCATTCCTGTTTTCTGTACTTTCATTCCCATGTTCCTATAGAAACTTTGTGCAGCGTCATTACCCTCCCATACATTGAGAGTGATGTTATAGCAGCCTATGGACTTAGCATAGTCACGGACAAACTCATACAATGCCTTGCCGACGTGTTTGCCACGAGCCTTTTCGTCCACACAAATATCATCAATATACAGTGTCTTGATGTCCTGGAGCAACTTGTCATCCTTCACCTCAGTTACCTGACAGAAGGCATGACCCAATACCTCTCCATTGTCATAGACGAAGACAGGCTTGCTGTCATCATCAAGGAGGGCTTCCAGCTCATGCTCATTATACTTGGTGGTATTGGGCTTGAATAAATCAGGGCGTATGACATGATGCACCATATCCACTTGATGCAGCAGTTCTATGATAGCCTGAATGTCTCTTTTACCAGCTTTTCTTACCATAATATCACAAATTCTCTTAAAACTTGCGACAAAGTTAATCATTTCTCCGCGATATTTCGTAATTTTGACCTCATTATTAGGATAGTTTAGGAGATTGATTGCTTTGGGCTACCGTGCCGAAGAGCCAAACCGTCCCGAGAGAAAGAACCTTGACGAAATGGTAAAGTTCTTCTGATTACCTTGAAGTACGACCATCCTCTATTAAAAAGGAACTTGACTGCGAGGCCAGGCTCCTTTGCTTAAAAGATGGGAATCACAAGTCAAGTTACTGCTCCAGTTTAAGGGGGCTCCTGACTTCGGTGACGTATCGCCGAATATACACGGGCTTTCTCGATGGTACCAGGAATAAAATCGCCACCGTTGCCATAATACAGCTTCCGATAACATTATGAAAATAAATAAGCATAAAAGTTGATTTTCTTGCTCAGAAATTTGGAGGAATCAACTTTTATGTTTATTTTTGCAGTGACTAAGAAGCAGATTATGGAAAGAGACTTGTTTTTGGAACTATTAGAAAGTGGGGAGAAGGTAAGATGAAGACAAACAAGATTATGGATGAGATTCGCAGCACCATCTCACCAGAGGTAAAGATGCAGATGGAAATGTCGGTAGCTATTGCGAACCGGATATACGAAATCCTTGAAGCCAAGGGTATGTCGCAGAAAGATCTTGCACATCGGCTGGGAAAGACTGAAACGGAAGTGAGCAGATGGTTATCTGGTATGCACAACCTGACACTGGCTACTATCTGTAAGATTTCATCAGCCCTTGGCGAAGATGTTGTCAAGGTGGCTGAATATGAAACAGAATCTGTCTGCGTTTAGTTATCATCAGTTTTCCCAAGAATGACGAAGTGGACAAGAATTATTAGAGGTTGTTCCATATCGTAAGAATGGAATCTTTTGCGCGAATCCCGAAAGGGTAGACATCTTGAAGTACGACCATCCTCTATTAAAAAGGAGCTTGACTGCAAGGTCAGGCTCCTTTGCTAAGAAGATGGAAATCACAAGTCAAGTTACTGCTCCAGTTTAAGGGGCTTGAGACTTGAGTATTCAGCACGGGCGTCGAAGCAGGGACAGTCCTTCTAAGAACTCACCGGGACAGACCCTTCTGAGTTTTCTGATGGTCACCACCCTTCTTGAGAGTCTCCTGCTACTTTGCATGCGCGAACGTCGATGGCAGCGGCCCAGATAAAGGCGAGCATTGGGATATAGAATATCTTTTCCAAAGAAGCAAGAAGAAGAGAGTATAGTATGTACTGTAGAATGATGTTTTCCCGCGTGTGGTACTAATTTCCAGCCACAACTTTTGGAAATATCAGAAACTATTCGTAACTTTGCCGATGAAAGAAAAAGCATGAAAAACCCCGGATTCATCACCAGCATCTAAATATCTGGGAGAGGAATTACCGGGACTGCGATGCAAAGATACGAAAAGTTATGGAATTAACCAAACAATTTCTGGAAAAAGTTTCTATCAAAAACTTTTGGAATTGATAGATTTTTATTACTTTTACACTCTCTAAAGACGAACAATAAAAATAGAAGAGTATGAAAAAGTCTTTACTCGTTACATTCTTGACGGGAGTCGTCATGAATCTTATGGCACAAAGTAGTATTGAACCTATCGTGACGGCCTCCTGGCATCAGTCGGAACCGTTCAACGAGGAGTGTCCCGATGGTGCTGCTGCTGGTTGCGGCGCAATAGCCGTGGCTCAGATACTGAATCACTACAAGATGCCTCTGCATGGCTTTGGACGAGCCACCTACGAGAACGTGGATGTTAACTTTGACAACAGAAGCATTGACTGGGGGAATATCCGCGACAGTTATCCTCAAAAGGGCTACAGCAATACTGAAGGGAAGGCAGTGGCTAGTCTCGTCTATCAGGTGGGGGCAGCCATGAAGATGAAATACGGCTCGGCAAGTTCACCTCATAACTATCCGAGCATGATGTGGGGATTGCAGCACCATCTGCACTTTGCACCTCAGAGCCGCTACCACCACCGCCGATATTACTCAACTGCGGAATGGATAGAGATGCTGAACTCTGAATTGGAGAAAGGACGGCCTGTATTCTACAGAGGTGACCACTCCACTCCTGAAAAAATGGTTGGACACATGTATGTCATTGACGGACGGGATGCTGAAGGCTATTATCACTTCAACTTCGGTCATGCCAACAAGAAGCAGGACAAATATACAGACTTGAATATCATCAATCAAGGCGACGGCATTTGGCCAGGCATCTACAGCGTAAGCTATCATCACCAACAGGCCATGCTGACAGACTTCTTTCCTGTAGATGGCCTGACTGATGGTGACTTCGACCATACAGCTTTGGTACTGAACTCACCTATCGTGCTGGAAAGTCAACCACTCGCAAAGACTATAGAGGTTCGTGGAACTGTACAAGCAAAATTTCAAGTGCGCCATGTCAGTTTCGCGGGCGGTGCTGGCCAGTATAGCTTAGGATTCTATCAACAGGACAAATTGGTGGCCACGGTACAGACGGTGCGCGACATGTCGTTCTCGGACGGTGGTAGGGGTATCAACATTGACCGCAAGTTCACATTACCCAAACATCTGGCCGACGGCAACTATGTGATGAGCATTATTTCCAGAGATGACGAGAACAGCCCCTGGGTACGCGGCTGGGACAATGCGCCAAACAGGGTGCCCGTCAACGTCAAGAATAACACTTACACGTTCAGTATGCCAAACTATCATACGTTGGAAACGAATCTATATCTGACAGAAGAAGGTATCAAAGAAGTGAAGGGTATAGCGACTAACGGAAAAGTGCTGGAGTTGACAATATGCAATCCGTCGGACAACAACTTCGAGGATAGCATAAAACTTGTCGTTTCAGCCAAAGGAAAGACTTGCGAATACATTATGCCGACATCCATTTATAATGGACAGAGAATAACCTACCGTTTTCTGGTGGCAGACAAAGACATTGACACTCATGGCGATTACAGTGTGAAAGCTTACTTCAAAGAAGCCAATTCGGATGAGTGGATAAAGTTAAGTGACCATCCTACAGGTGTGCAAGTTCCTGAAAGCATGGAATTTGACGGCTTGGAGATTTACACCATTGACGGAAAGCGGATAAAACGCATTGCAGCGATGGACGTTGACGGTTCTTATAGCGGCATTCTGTCAAGCTTACCCAAGGGCATTTATGTCATCCGTGACAAGAATGGAACAAGGAAGTTTGTCAAACAACTGCCATAACGGCTATTTTCTACGAAACCGAGATGAAGATAAAATTAAAATACGTTTTTATCTGGTTTATTGACCAATTGCGGCAGCCACATTGGGTGGATGACCTCCTGCTGAACAGAAAGGCATGGGGGGCATTCTCCGTCTATTCGCATCTGAAACGAAACGACCATAAGCCCCAAAAGGCATATCCCACAAAGGAGAAAGCACTGGAAGTGGCTAAAAAGATGAGTGAGCAAAGTGGTGCAACAGTTCGCACCTTTAAATGTCTGTACTGCGACGGCTGGCATACATACAAACTTGAAGACAGACACCAGAAATTGGCGAATATGCTGCAATGGTTGAAGGAGCAAAAGATAGTGTCTCCAACTGCTTCGGCTCTCGACACAGAACGGATCGTGCAGGCAGATATTCCCGACTTGGCTCAGGCATACGGCGGCTTCAGAGGGCGCACGCTATCTGCCTATAGACAGCGTAATGCATGGAAGCCATTAGTCGAGTCTGGGGTACGACAGGTTATTGACTTGCGTGAAGACTATGCTTCAGACTTTTACAGTGAAATCTGCAAAACGCTTGGACTGGAATATTTCTACTATCCTGTGCGATACGAAGAGTCGACAATAGAAAGGATGGTTGAACAATTCCCCGAACTATGCAAAAAGATAGATGCGGGGCGTTTCTACATCTCATGCGCTAACGGACTCCATCGGACTGACATCACGTTATGCCTCTATTGGGTGTTCTATGCAGCCGACAAGGGGGTTGCCCCTCCACCACTCTGTGGATACAGACAGGACAAAGGACGTACGACAGAGAAAATCAGACTCATGCTTGATGCATTCTATGATTTGCTGACACAGCAAACAGGAAAGCCACCAATACCTAATGATGTATTCGTGAAAAGAAAAGAAGTCATCGACCAGTTAGGTTTAGGAACTTTTCTTTTGCCCACACTATAGTTTTTATTGAAGATTTATTTTTGAAAAGTATTGTTGTTTGAGATTTTATTTGTATATTTGCGCCATCGCTCGTTCTTGCTTGAGCATGCAACTGTAATATGAGATTCATTTTTTCTACTTTTTTAATTGTAATTAGCATAACATGCTCTGCCACTCAAATTGATGAGAGGCAGGCAAAGATGAATGCTGAAAAGTTCATAGCTGAGTCTTTTTGTGATACACGAACAACACGTAGTAGCATTACAGAGCGTCAGTCTCTAAGCCTTTGTTATGTAAGGCAAAACCTGACTACAGGTTATCCTCTTATCTATGTGTTTAACCAGCCTAATGACAATGGCTTCGTCGTGGCAGCTGGAGATGACTGTGTGAACGAGGTGCTTGGCTATGCAGATCATGGTAATTTCGATGTGAACGATATCCCTAATGGATTATTATGGCTGATAGAAAAGTATGAATATCAGATGATGTATGCTATTAAGCACAATATCAGAATTAAATCGAATTCAAGGATAAGGAGTGGATATTCAGAGATATTACCATTGTTGAAAAGCACATGGAATCAAGATACGCCCTATAACGACTTATGCCCGATTAGCAAAAATGGGAGGCGTTGCCCTACAGGGTGTATTGCCACGGCAATGGCTCAGATTCTGTATTATCACCAATGGCCACAACAGGGGAAGGGGCTGCATAGCTACGTATGCAATGTTGACAATGACAAAGCTACCGCTATTGAACTGACTGCAGACTTTGGCAATACTGTCTATAAGTGGGATAAGATGCTTGACTCATACAAAAACGGATTGGGTTCTATTGAGGCAAAACAGGCTGTGGCTACTTTGATGTATCATGTTGGCGTTTCATTGGATATGCTATATCAAGACGGCGGAAGCAGCCCAACAAGTATAAAGGAGGCAATGGCATTGAAAGATTATTTCAGATACAGTGCAGACGTAAAGAGCCTACTTCATGTGAGTGATCCGGATTTCACAACTATTGTTTATGAAGAGTTGGCTAACAAACGACCAGTCTTTGTATGTGGTGGGTCTAAAACACAAAAGAATGGAGCACATGCCTTTGTCTGTGACGGTTATAGAGAAGGAGATTATTTCCATTTCAACTGGGGATGGGCAGGGAAAGGAGATGGATACTACTTGTTAACCACCATGGATCCTCCAAAATATCCAAACGATAATTGGGATTTCAGTTATGACCACCGTATCGTATATAACATCAAACCATATAAAGGTGAGATTCCCTCTGGTGCTGTCGAGGTAAGGAATCTTGGGGCTGGACAGTTAGAGGATGCAATAAAATTGAACGAGGCAGCAAATTATTCTACATTTCTGAAAGTGGTCGGAGATTTAAATGGAACTGATATGCTGACTTTGCGGAAAATGGCAGGCCGCAATGAGAATAACGAAGAAACAGAAGGCATTGTGACTTCCTTGGATCTCTCTGAGGCGAATATTGTGGATGGAGGTGACAGCTACTATAAAGATATTGTGGGAACGAAGGCTAACATATTCCCAGAAAGAGGACTTCAAAGTACACATCTGAAATATGTTAAACTGCCAGAAAGTATCACTACAATTGACAAGTATGCATTGGCGTTTTGTTATGATTTGGAAACAGTCGAGTTTGGAAATAGTTTGCAAAAAATAGGTTTTTCTGCCTTCAATTACACACCAATGAGGGAAATTATAATACCTGAGGGCATAGAGACCATTGGTCCATACGCATTTTGTAACATGAACAATCTGGAAAAGGTGCAAATAGCAAAAAGCGTAAAAAAAATCGATTACAAGGCTTTTGAAAAAGATGATAATATAAAAGAAATAATTTGTTTGATAGAAACACCTTTCAATTTACACGAGAATGATGTTTCCGTTTTTTCTGAAGCATGCTACAAGAATGCTATACTCTGTGTCCCCTTTGGAACAGTTGATCAGTATAAGCAAAAAAAAGGTTGGAGGAACTTTACGAAGATAATAGAATTAGAACAAACTGCCATTGAAGATGTTTTTGGGGGAAATATCATAAGTCTTTCTGCCAAAAATGGCATTCTTAATATCTCTGGGGTAAAAGGTAACAATACTATTAAAGTATATGATGTGTCAGGTAGACTGATATATAGTAATCATTCAAATAAAGATGAGTTTTTATCTATATGTATTCCCCGCAAAACAATAATGATTGTTAAGGTTGGGAATCAGCAATTTAAAGTTATTTCTGATTGAAAAATGAGAATCCCTATTTATCCTTTATATTTAAATATTGAATTAATTCTTTCCGATGATGGCCGAACGCTTACTGGTGCTTCGGGATTAGCATCGTCCTATATAGGTAGTATCACCATTCCAGATGGTATAGAGAATATTCGTAAAGAAACTTTTAACGGGTGTGTTAATTTGACAGAAATTCACTTACCAGCGAGTGTGGTGGATATCGAACCGGAAACATTTGACAAATGCCTCTCACTTACAAATATAGAAGTGTCAAAGGACAACATGCAATATACATCCGAGGAAGGAATATTATATAACCGAAAGCGATTGTCTATTGTAAGGAAACCTATAGCAAACACAAAATTTGAATTCTGCATTCCTGATTGGGTGAGAAGAATCGATTCATGTGCTTTTAAGAATTGTAAGAATTTAAGGAAGGTTGTTTTCCCACCACTCTTGACTGAAATAGGAGATGCTGCATTCTTTGGCTGCAAGGCTATTGAAGAAGTCCATCTGCCATCAACTGTAGAAAAACTTGGTGGATGGATGTTTGAAGAATGTAGTAACTTGAAGCACTTCGTTTTTCCAATGGGTTGTAGAGAAATACCTAACTCCATGTTCTGTTGGTGTGACAGTCTTGAAGAGGTAATTATTCCGAGTAGTGTTGTCCGAATTGGTTCGTATGCATTTCTTGGATGCAGTAACCTGTCAACTATTGACATTCCGGCTGGTGTGACCGAAATAGGCTATGGAGCATTTAGGGACTGTAGTCGGTTGTGTGATTTCTGTTTACCAAGTGGTCTTACTGAAATAAAGGGAGAGACATTCAACAGTTGTGGCTGCATAAAACGTATAATCATTCCTGAAGGTGTACGTAGTGTGGGGGACAGTGCTATAAGGTTATGCAAATCACTAGAATTCTTATCAATGCCGAGTACTCTTGAAGAGATTTCTTTCGGGGGCTTTGGACAATGCCACAATCTTCGACAAATGCAGTGCTATTCTAGAAATCCTGATGGCATATCAATGAGCAAAAGCGCTTTCTTGGACATGGATTTATCTCTTTGTACACTTCAGGTACCCATAGGAATGGAACAAGTTTATCGCAATCATTTTGTATTTGGTCTTTTCGGAGTGATTAAAGGTGTTCTATGATGATGGAATACAGGGAATATGAAGTGCTACTAACAATATCAAAATTCGGATTAATATGGCAACATTCAGATATTTAACAAATTGGACTATTTTAGTTCTAATCGTTGCAACCATTATTTGTAGTTGTAAAAATGTAAATCAAAGTACAGGAGAAGATGAAGAGGATGAAGACGAAGTCATCCATACTGAAATGCAATACTTTGATTTTGATAAAGTAAATGATTTGACAGCTTTCTTTGATTCCATCAGCAACGAGCATGGAATCCCTCGATGGTCTCCCGATGACGATAAAAATTACATAAAGGGGCTGTCAAAATGCATTGAACGTATTGAGTGCTTTAGACAAGGCGAATGTAAATACTATCCTGATAGTTTAGTAAAACAAAGTATCAGTTTCCTCGGACATGATAGTGCAATTATCGCTAATCATGCACCAGGTGTAGATTTGACGTATGCAGAATGGTTTCTTATGTTGGCGGCTTACTATAGTCCCGACATAACCTATTTGGCTCACATTCAAACGCCTAATCATCAAGCGGGTATTCTTAATTTCGGGTCTTCATATAACTTTAATCCTTGGTGGTGTTACATTCTCTTGAAAAGAAGCAAGGGGTTTGAAGTGAGACGGATTGGTGGTGACGAAACAAAAATTGATAAAATATTCCAAATTGTAGCTAATGATAATCAACTCTATTATTTATGTTCCAATAATAGTAGTATGTTTGATTTCTTGCAGGTTCTATTTTGGGATAGGGGAGATGATGACATTGTTTTGGTGGCACAATGTGACAGTTTACCAGTAGACAACTGGGATGGTTTTGAAGAGTGTTATTATAATCCAGACCAAATGGCGTGGTATTGTTGCAATATGAACAAACTGTCAGGGAAATTGATACCAATTTCAGAGAATCCAGTACTGGTTCTTAAATTGGATGGTGAAAAATCATGTTTTACAAAGAAAAAGTGAGTACGATACTTACTTCGGTTGGGACGAAGTAGACAAGAATTATTAGAGGATGTTCCATATCGTAAGAATGGAATCTTTTGCGCGAATCCCGAAAGGGTAGACATCTTGAAGTACGACCATCCTCTATTAAAAAGGAGCTTGACTGTATGGTCAGGCTCCTTTGCTAAGAAGATGGAAATCACAAGTCAAGTTACTGCTCCAGTTTAAGGGGCTTGAGACTTGAGTATTCAGCACGGGCGTTGTAGCGACGGGCATGGGCTCCAATCATATCCTCGGGGCGGCACTTGTGGAGGATGCCATCCTTGGTGATGTAGTAATGGTAGCCGGTGGCCTTGTAACCTCGAGCCTTGTGACAGGCTTCGAGGTCTTCAGGAGAAAAGTCGCGAGTGACGCGAGTGGCTGAACAGTGAATGATAATCAGGTCAATTTT
>CACXAG010000003.1 GCA_902765585.1 uncultured Prevotellaceae bacterium | reverse complement strand
CTACTACATCAGCAGCGCCAGCGGCGCCAACGTGAGACCCAACCCCAGCGGCGGCGACACTCCGTCCGGCGACGATACGCCCAGCGGTGGTGATACACCCAGCGGTGGCGACACCCCGTCAGGTGGTGATACGCCCAGCGGCGGCGACACCCCGTCAGGTGGTGATACTCCCAGTGGCGGTGACACACCATCAGGAGGTGACACTCCCAGTGGAGGTGGTGACGGTGGTGACGACAGCGGCACCCCCGGCGAGGACTAAGCCGGCGGCTACCGTGAACAATCATAAAAATGGGATAAAAAAACGCGAAACAGTAGCAGGTTTCGCGTTTTTTTCGTAAATTCACAGACTCCCTGAGTTCCAAGAAACGAATTATCCTAATTCAATTTAATTTGGTCCACGAATTTTTCTTAATAATTAATTTAATTCGTGATTAAAATTAAGAACAATTAGGATAATTCGTTTCAAAACATCTACTTCACTATTATTTTTCTGCCATTTCTGATGTATACCCCCTTCGTCGTGGGCTTCGCGTCGAGCTTGCGGCCGGCCAGGGTGTACCACGCGCCAGCCATTTCTCTCTTTGAGAGTGTGGCGTTGCAATCTGTGATTTCTGCCATTTCTGCGGGACTTATAATTCCTGTCGTTTCGTCGGAGAGGACGGCCTGGATGGCTATCGACTTGCTGTCGGCGGCGGGCGTCAGCGTGAGCGTGGCGCCGTCGTAGTCGCGGGTCTGCTGGCTGCCGCTCTTCGGCGTGGTGACCACCTTCCAGCCCGTGACGGTCTTGCCCTCGGGGGCCTTGGCGGCGATGGTCAGCGGGCGGTTGGGGAAGAGCTTGCCGTCGAAGGTGCCGGCGGAGAGGAGGATGCCGTTGACGGTGACGCTGTCGGGCAGCTGGGCCGTGCCCTTGTTGACGGTGACGGGGATGGCGGTGCCGAGGTTCCACTGGGCGCTGAGGTGGCCGAGGAAGTTGTCGGTGCGCGAGGGGTAGGTGGTGGTCATGCCCCACCAGCCGCTCTCGGTGTAGCCGGCGAGCCACTTCTTGGCCTTCTCGAAGTTGCTGTTGATTTCGTCGCGGCTGTTACCGCCCCAGGTGGGGTACTTGGCGCGGTGGGCCACGAACTCGTCCATGGCCTCGGCCTTGATGAGGTCGATGACCTGGCCGGTGCCCTGGGCGTTCATGAAGTCACCCATGTAGACGCAGCACTTGTCCAGGAACAGCGCCAGCAGCTCCGGGTCCTCCAGCATGTTGCGGATGAGCCGCGTGGCGGGTTCGCTGAAGGCCCAGGAGCTGCCGGGGTCCGACTCGGGATGGTAGAGGAGGTTGATGGTGTTGTAGTCGTTGGCGCGGCCGTAGAGCCCGAGTCCGAAGTCGGTGTCCTTGATGATGGCGCGCCAGACCTTGGGCAGTCCCGAGTCCTTGTCGTCGTCGTTGGGGCGCCAGAAGACGAGGTTGTTGCCGGGGAAGTCGACGTTGCCGTAGAAGAGGTTGGCTATCATGACGTTCAGGTACTCGTCCACGTCCAGCCACTGCTCGTATTCGGCCCGGGTGTGGCCCTTCTGGCTGTAGAAGGCCTTGAAGTCGTTGTAGAAGTCGCTGGTGCCGGCCTTCAGCTCCTCGATGAAGTTGTCGACGCCGTTCACCTGCTCGTGCGAAATCTCCACCACGTCGATGTCCTCCAGGCCGTTGTAGTTGCTGTAGACGTTGTCGTCGTTGGAGCGCTCGCGGATGTTGAGCATGCCCATGTACTGGCCGTTGATGTAGACCACGGCGGAGTGGCAGGCCTGCCAGTCGAGGTTGGTGAGGTGGGCGGCCATGGTGCGCTGGATGATGGCATCGCGGAAGTAGAGGTCGCCGAAGTCGTTGCCGCCGTCGCGCAGCGAGAACGACTTGAACTTGGTGACGCCGGGCTTCTGGTCGGGGAAGAACTCGTACTGGAACTGCTTGTGGTCGGGGTCGAAGCGCTTGTTGGCGTAGAAGGCCATCGACTTCAGGGCGTTCGAGCGCGACTGGCCGCCCTGGATGCGGAACTCGCCGAGCTGGTTGAAGGCGCTGGCCTCGCCCTCCGCCGGGAAGAACTCGATGTTCATCGGGCGGCGCCAGTCGTGGTCCTTCTTGTCGGCCTTGCTGTTGTTGTTGGCGAAGAGTCCGATAGCCTGGTCGTACAGGTAGCGGTCGTCGGTGGTGATGGAGAAGACGGGCAGCGTCATCTTGCGCTCCAGGAAGATGTAGGACTGCACCGAGGAGCGCGGCGACAGCCAGCCGTCGCAGAACAGCTTGGCGCGGACCGTGGTGGACGTCCTGATGCCGATGGCCCCGTCGTAGAGCGTGCTGCTCCGCGTGGGCTCCGTGCCGTCGGTGGTATAGCGAATCTCCGTGCCCTCGGGAGCCCCCTCGGGCAGCGACAGCGTCAGCCGCACGTTGCCCGACCTCAACTTGGCGCTGCCCAGCGTGCCGAAGACGGGAGCGCCCAGCAGGTGCTTGCCGTCGCAGACCTCGCCGCTGTTGGCAGCGCCCGGCGTCGGCACGAGCTGGTAGCCCCACTCGTCGCTGCCGTCCGTCCGGCGGCCGTAGGCAACGTCGGGAGCCGGCATCTTGGCCATCTTCTCCAGCTGGTCCACCACGTCGCTGCCCTTGAACAGGTAGAGGTTGCCGTCCTTGCCCGACTCCAGGCGGAAGTTGGTGTGCAGGCCCTTCTCCTCCTTGTCGCAGTAGACGAGGACGTAGCCGCCGGCGGGAACCTCCACGCTGGGCAGCTGGTAGGCCTTCTTCACCTTGTCCTTGTTGCCGATTTTGTAGTCCTTCAGGTTGATGGCGGCATCCGTCGGGTTGTACAGTTCCACCCAGGAGTCGGGAAACTCCTTGATGTCGTCCATGATGCACTCGACGTTCGACTGCATCAGTTCGTTGATTTTCAAAGTCTGTGCGGTTGCACTGCCACCCAAAACCGTGGCCAGGAGAAGCGATAGATATTTCATAAGTCGGTTGATGTTTTTGAATTTTGCCTGCGAAGGTATAAAATAATTCTTGATACTTAGACTTAATTCCTATTTTTTTTGTACCTTTGCAACCCAAAGCAAAGAGTATGAAACAAACGATGATATTGGCAGCGGGCCTCGGCACCCGCCTGAAGCCCCTCACCGACACCATGCCCAAGGCGCTGGTGCCCGTCGGAGGCACGCCGCTGCTCGATATCAACATCCGCCGGCTGCAGGCCCAGGGCTACGACCGTTTCGTGGTCAACGTCCACCACTTTGCCCAGCAGATTCTGGACCACGTCGCCCAGCAGGACTATGCCCCGCTGGTGCACTTCAGCGACGAGACGGCGCAGCTGCTGGAGACCGGTGGGGGACTGAAGAAGGCGCAGGGCCTCTTCCGCGACGACGAGCCCATACTGATTCACAATGTCGACATACTGGACAACGTGGACTACGCGTGGTTCTCGCGCCAGCACCGGGACGACGAGGATGCCGTGCTGCTGGTGAGCCGCCGCAAGACCAAGCGCTACCTGCTCTTCGACAACGCCATGCGACTGCTGGGCTGGAAGAACATCGAGACCGGCGAGGTGAAGTCGCCGTTCCCCTGGCTGCGCGAGTCCGATGTCACCATCGACGACCAGCTGCAGGTTCATGCCGAGCCCCACGCCCCGTCCTCCATTCCCCACGCTCCTTTGAATGCCTTCGCCTTCAGCGGCATCCACAGCTTCTCGCCCCGCCTGTTCCCGCTGATGGACCGCTTCCCCGACCGTTTCAGCATCATCGACTTCTACCTCAGCGTCTGCCACCGTTCCCGCATCGTCGGACTCGTGAAAGACGACCTCCGCGTGCTCGACGTCGGCAAGCTCGACTCGCTCGCAGAAGCGAATGCGTTTTTAGAAACGAACAATCATTAATTTCTACGATATGCAAAAGATTATTATTCTGGATTTCGGTTCGCAGACCACGCAGCTCATCGGCCGCCGTGTGCGCGAACTCGACACCTTTTGCGAGATTCTGCCCTACAACAAGTTCCCCAAGGACGATGCCGACGTCATCGGCGTCATCCTGAGCGGCTCGCCCTACTCGGTGCACGACCCCGAGGCCTTCAAGGTCGACCTCACCCAGTTCGTGGGACGTCTGCCCGTGCTCGGCATCTGCTATGGCGCACAGTTCATCTCGCACACCCTCGGCGGCAAGGTGGAAAAAGCCGACTCCCGTGAGTACGGACGTGCCAACCTGCAGACGGTAGACACCACGAATCCCCTCTTCAAGGGCTTCGACCAGAACTCGCAGGTCTGGATGTCGCATGGCGATACCATCACCGCCATCCCTGACGATTTTAAGGTGATTGGCTCGACGGCCGACGTCACCAATGCGGCCTTTGCCAGCACCACGCAACCCGTTTGGGCGGTTCAGTTCCACCCCGAGGTGTTCCATACCTTGCAGGGCACGACGCTGCTGAAGAATTTCGTCGTCGACATCTGCGGCTCGCGCCAGGAGTGGAGCGCTGCCTCGTTCGTCGATAGCACCGTAGCCGAGTTGAAGGCCCAGCTGGGCAGCGACCGCGTCATCCTCGGCCTTTCCGGCGGTGTCGACTCGTCCGTTGCCGCTGTGCTGCTGAACCGCGCCATCGGTCAGAACCTCACCTGTATCTTCGTCGACCACGGCATGCTGCGCAAGAACGAGTTCCAGCAGGTCATGGACGACTACCGTTGTCTGGGCCTGAATGTGATTGGCGTCGACGCCAGCGAGAAGTTCTTCGCCGATTTGGCCGGCGTGACCGATCCGGAGCAGAAGCGCAAAATCATTGGCCGCGACTTCGTTGAGGTGTTCAATGCCGAGGCCAAGAAGATTACCGATGCCAAGTGGCTGGCACAGGGCACCATCTATCCCGACCGCATCGAGAGCCTGAACATCACGGGTAAGGTCATCAAGAGCCACCACAACGTGGGCGGCCTGCCCAAGGAGATGCACCTACAGTTGTGCGAGCCGCTGAAGTGGCTCTTCAAGGATGAGGTGCGCCGCGTCGGTCGCCAGTTGGGCATGCCGGAGCATCTCATCACCCGTCATCCCTTCCCCGGTCCCGGCCTGGCCGTCCGCATCTTGGGCGACATCACCCCCGAGAAGGTGCGCGTCCTGCAGGATGCTGACGACATCTACATCCGCGGTCTCCGCGAGTATGTCGACACCGATGGCGAGACACTATATAATAAGGTATGGCAGGCCGGAGCCATCCTGCTGAGCACGGTGCGCTCCGTGGGCGTCATGGGCGACGAGCGTACCTACGAGCATCCGGTGGCCTTGCGTGCCGTCACCTCGACGGATGCCATGACGGCCGACTGGGCCCATCTGCCCTACGACTTCATGGCCAAGGTGTCGAACGAGATTATCAACAAGGTCCGCGGCGTCAACCGCGTCTGTTACGACATCTCCTCCAAGCCACCCGCAACCATCGAGTGGGAGTAAGGGCTGAAAATGTCAATGATTGAACGGATAGTCATGAAAAAACATGTGCTTGATTTGACGGTGCGTGCCGTGGAGTCGCTGAGCGACAGACATGTGCTGTTGAGGCTGACTGACCGGCAGCCGCTGCCCGACATGATGCCGGGACAGTTTGTGGAGGTTCGCGTGGACGGTTCGCCGGCGACGTTCCTGCGCCGCCCGATATCCATCAGTTTTGTGGACCGTGCCAACAATGAACTGTGGCTGATGGTGGCCATGGTGGGCGACGGTACCCGACAGATGGGACGCCTGCAGGTGGGCGACACGCTGAACTGTGTGCTGCCCTTAGGGAATGGGTTTACGCTGCCGGAATCGTCCAGCGAGAACGTCCTGTTGGTTGGCGGCGGCGTCGGCATGGCCCCCATGTTGTATCTGGGTGCTGAACTGTCGGCCATGGGCTGCAAACCGACGTTCCTGTTGGGTGGACGTACTGCGGCAGACTTGCTGATGCTGGATGTGTTCAGCAAGTTTGGCCGTGTTTGCCTGACTACCGAGGACGGCTCGAAAGGCGAAAAGGGGTTTGTCACCAACCACTCGGTGCTGGGCGAGCATTTTGACCGTATCTGTACCTGTGGCCCTACGCCCATGATGAAGGCCGTGGCTCGCTATGCCAACGAACACCGTATCGCGTGTGAGGTTTCCCTGGAGAATATGATGGCTTGTGGACTGGGTGCCTGCCTGTGCTGTGTGGAGAAGACGACGGAGGGTAACCTCTGCGTCTGCAAGGATGGTCCCGTGTTTAACATAAATAGATTGCTATGGCAGATTTAAGAGTGAATATCGGTGCGCTGTCGCTGAAGAATCCGGTGATGACGGCCAGCGGAACGTTTGGCTATGGCCTGGAGTTCCAGGATTTCATTCCTTTGGACGGTCTGGGCGGCATCATCGTCAAGGGTACGACGCTGAAGCCTCGCGAGGGTAACGACTATCCGCGTATGGCAGAAACGGCTGGCGGCATGCTGAACTGTGTCGGACTGCAGAACAAGGGCGTGGACTATTTCTGTTCTCATATCTATCCGCAAATCAAGGATATTGATACCAACATGATAGTCAACGTTAGCGGTTCGTCGCCCGAGGACTATGCCGAGTGTGCCGCCCGCATTGACGCATTGGAGAAGATTCCTGCCATTGAACTCAACATCTCGTGCCCCAACGTGAAAGACGGCGGTATGGCATTCGGTGTCACTTGCAGTGGCGCTGCCAGTGTGGTGAAGGCTGTCCGCCAAGCCTATCATAAGACGCTCATCGTCAAACTGTCGCCCAACGTGACGGACATCGCAGAGATAGCCCGTGCCGTGGAGGCAGAGGGGGCCGATGCCGTATCGCTCATCAACACCCTGATGGGAATGGCTATCGACATTGAACGCCGCAAGACGCTGCTGAGCATCAATACCGGCGGACTGTCGGGACCTGCCGTCAAACCTGTCGCCCTGCGCATGGTGTGGCAGGTGGCAAAGGCTGTCCGCATCCCGGTAGTCGGGTTGGGCGGTATTTGTACGGCCAAGGATGCCATCGAGTTCTTGATGGCTGGAGCATCGGCTATTGAAATCGGTACGGCAAACTTCCTGGATCCTACTGTTACCATCAAGGTGCGTGACGGCATCAGTCAATGGCTGGACGATCATGGATGCCAGACCGTCGGAGAGATAGTTGGGTGTATATAACAACAATTTGAGGGTGGCCAAACGACCACCCTCAACCAACACAAAAACTAAACTAGACTTAACTAAAGCATATTGGGATTTTCACAAACCCTCAATAGCAGATGCAAAGATAGTATAAAAGTTTTAAACTACCAAGTATTTTCGATTATTTTTCATTTTTAATAGAAAAATACTATAATTTGGTCGATTTAGCGAACAAATAATAGTCCAAAATAGTCATCGCAGCCATTGCTTCCACAACAGGTACGGCTCTTGGCAGTACACAGGGATCATGACGTCCACGCGCTGTCAGCGTCGTCGTTTTTCCGTCTATTCCTACCGTTTGTTGCGGGCGCAATAGGGTTGCCACGGGTTTGAAGGCTACTCGGAAGTAGATATCTTGTCCGTTGGAGATGCCACCTTGGATGCCACCGCTGTGATTTGTCTCAGTGGTGACGGCGGAATCATTCCCCACTATGAAAATGTCGTTCTGCTGGGAGCCGCGCTGGCTGACGCCCGCAAAGCCCTCACCATATTCAAAGCCTTTCACGGCATTGATGCTGAGCATGGCACTGCCCAGAGCGGCATGCAGTTTGCCGGATTCTGGCTCGCCCAGTCCTGAAGGACATCCTGTGATGATACCCGTAATGACGCCGCCGATGGTGTCGCCATCAGCTTTTACCTCTTCTATTAAACGTATCATCTGTTGGGCCTTTTCCGGATCTGGACAGCGAACGGCATTGGTTTCGGTAAGTGACAGGTCATATTTCTTGTAGTCGTGCTCTAATGCAATGTCGCCCACTTGGGACGTGTAGGCCTGAACCTGAATGCCTAATTGCTTCAATGCCAGTTTGGCCAGTGCACCGGCCACACAGCGACTGATGGTGATACGTGCCGAGGAACGTCCTCCGCCACGATGGTCGCGCGTACCATATTTAATATAATAGGTGTAGTCTGCATGCGAGGGCCGGAATAGCTCGCGCATATTGTCATAGTCGCCAGAGTGCTGATTGGTGTTGCGGACAATGAAACCAATTGGGCATCCAGTGGACACCCCATCGAAAACACCGCTCAGCAGTTCCACCTGGTCTGGTTCCTGACGGGAAGTGGTGATACTGCTCTGTCCGGGACGACGCCGATTGAGTTCCTGTTGGATGAATTTCAAGTCGATGGGAATGCCTGCCGGCATGCCATCGACCACTCCGCCAATGGCTTCACCATGGCTCTCACCGAATGTCGTCAGTCTGAATATCTGTCCGAAAGTGTTCAATGTCTATTTTAATTTTTCAATTTTTCAATTCTTCAATTCTTCAATGACAGTGTCCACAATCGCAGCCGTCGCCGCAACCATCACCACAGTCGTGACCGCAGCCACATCCGCAGCCTCCCGAGAGATGGGACACCATGTGTTCAATCTCCTTGGCGGTAGCCTCACGGTTTTCGAGTACGACACCCTTGAAATGGAGGGTCTCTCCAGCCAGAGGATGGTTCAGGTCTACCTTCACCTTCTCCTCGCCAACTTCTACGACGCGGCCGTAGAAACGGCGTCCTTCCTCGTTCTGCAGGGGAATAACAGCATCGTTATAGATGTGCTCATGGTCGAAATGACCATTGATGCTGAATACCTCCCGGTCAAGGTCGAGTACTAATTCGTCTTGAAAATCTCCATAGGCCTGCTCCTTGGGAATACTAAAATCGAAGGTCTGTCCCTTTTCCAGTGAAACAAGCTGCTGTTCGAAGGCGTCAAGTGCTACGCCAAAGCCGGTAATGAACTTGAAGGGATGCTCCTGAGTTGCTTCCTCCATCATTTCGCGATTTTGTTCCTCGCCAACATACAGCTGGTAGGACACTTCCATGTATTGGTTTTTCTTTTCCATTGCGTACATATTTATAATGCGGTGCAAAGTTAATGGAAATCAATGGAAATACCAAATATATTGGCAAAAAAAGCCAAGAATTGACCTGAGTCAACGATTGCCGCTTTCCTTTGACTGAGGTCAAGAATTGGGGCTGTGTTCGCAAACAAACCGTTAAAAAGTTTGTTCGGATGGTCAAATTGCCGTAACTTTGCACCGTCAATCAGTGAGAGCACTGACACTGACAACAGGATAACATTAATTAAAAAAAGAAAGGAAAATGATTATGAAAAGATTGTTTATGGTAGTTGTAGCCATGCTGAGCATGACGATGACTTTTGCAGAGAATGAGACTGCTGCCAACCTCAACGCTACCGAGGCTTACGATATGCAGTCAGTGAACATGAAGAAACTGGGTATGGCCCTGAACCTGTCGAAAGACCAGGTGGAGAGTTTTGCCGAGATTCACAAGACCTTCAGCGCCGAGATGCTGTTTGCCGCACAGACAACAGGTGACGAGCGCCAGAAGATGGTTGAGAAGGCTATCAAGAAGGATCTTGCTTACATGAACTACATTCTGAGCAGCGAGCAGTACCATAAGTACGTAATGCTGCTGAACATGACGCTCACGAATCGTGGCATCAAGTAAAGAGATTGTATGAAGGAAAAGAAAGCGTGATGACCGCCGTCCTGCACAAAGGACGGCGGTTTTTATATTGATAAGCAAATATTTAATCGATTGTTTGGATAATTGATAAAAATGTAGTAATTTTGCACGCGGAAAATAATGCATTTAAAATATGTCTGACGAAAAAAAACTCAGTCTCGATGAACTCGAGGAAATTTTAGACAAAGAGCAGCAGTCTGCTTTTAGTCTACAGAATATCTATGCCATGGTTATTCTTAACTGGCAGTGGTTTCTTTTGTCGTTGATTATCTTTATAAGCGGAGCGCTTATCTATTTGCGTTATGCAACGCCAGTCTATCAAGCATCGGCCAAGATGCTGATCAAAGACGATCAAAATAGTCGGCGCCGTGGTAATCAGATGCTGTCGAATATGACAGAACTCGGATTTCTGTCCAACTCTGAGGGTATTGAGAATGAGGTGGAGATTATCCAGTCGACCATTCTGGCCCGTGAGGCAGTCAAGCGTCTGAAACTCTATACGGAGTATCGCTCTCAGGGACGTTTGACAAAGCCGCTCGCCTATAAGACCCAGCCTATCGTAGTAGATCTGGATGCCCAAAGCCTGAATCGCTTTGATATGGAAATTTACTCTGCAGTGCATGGCATCGACTTGGTTATTGAGTGTGAGGGCGATACTTATCATGTCAATGGAACCATCTTGCTGAACGGTCGTCCAGCACGTAGCTTCCAAAAGACCATCACTCAATTGCCAGCATCTTTCCGTACTTCAGAAGGTACGCTGACATTCACTAAGAATGCAGAGGCCGCCAGTAGGCAGAAACTGGCGAAACAAGCCGCTGAGGTGGAAGGAGAACAGAAAGATGATAGCAAGGTAAAAAGTACGACGTTGCTGGTGTCTATCCGCCCGCCCATGCTGGTGGCGCGTAAGTATGCTGCCAGCATGTCGGTAGCGCCCACTTCGAAGATGACGTCTATAGCCGAACTGACAATTACCAATGAGAATCCTCTACGAGCTATGGACTATCTGACAGAGCTGACACACTGTTATAATGACCAGGCCAATGCTGATAAGAACGAAATAGCTCTGAAGACGGAGGAGTTTATCAATAACCGTATTGAGAAAATTAATGCTGAGTTGGGCACGACAGAGAGTAATCTGGAGAGCTACAAGCGCCGCAATGCCGTGACACAGCTGAACATTGATGCTACACAGTCGCTGACGCAGAGCAGTCAGTATGAGGCTCGTCTGTCAGAGGCTAATTCGCAGATTCAACTCTTGGATTATCTTCGTGAATTCGTTGACAATCCTGCCAACCAATACAAGATTATCCCCTCGAACGTCGGTATGACCGACCATGCTTCTACAGCGCTGATTGCCAATTACAACCAGACGGTGCAGGATCGTAACCGACTGTTGAAGGCTGCCAGTGAACAAGCTCCCCAGGTGCTGACGCTGACATCGACGCTCGATGAATTGCAGGGTTCTATCCGTACGGCTCTATTGCAGGCCCGCCGCACGGCAGATATTCAGCGTCAGGGCATCCAGAGCCAATATGCTAAATATCAGGGACGTATCGGCAGTACCCCCGAACAGGAGCGTGTGCTGACACAAATTGGTCGTCAGCAGGAAGTGAAGTCAGGACTGTACCTCTTGTTGTTGCAGAAGCGTGAGGAGAACTCCATCTCGCTGGCTGCTACGGCGGACAAGGGTAAGCTCATCGATGAACCGTTGCTGAAGGGTAAGGTAAGTCCCAAGAGCAGCATAATCCTCTTGGCTGCACTTGTGCTGGGTTTGATTATCCCCTTTGGCATCCTCTACTTGCTCCAGCTGATGGCCTACCGCATTGAGGGACATGACGATGTGGCTCGTCTGACCAAGTTGCCCATCGTGGCTGATGTTCCTGTTGCCAATGAGGCCGCCAAGGATGCTGCTGGTATTGTGGTACAGGCTAATAAGAACAACCAGATTGATGAAATCTTCCGCTCGCTGCGTACTAATATCCAGTTCCTTATGAAGGAGAGCGACAAGGTCATCTTGTTTACCTCGTCAACATCAGGTGAAGGTAAAACCTTCCTGGCAGCCAACTTGGCTGTATCATTTGCCCTGCTTGGTAAGAAGGTTGCCCTTTGCGGAATGGATATCCGTAAACCGGCTCTGGGTCGCCTGTTTAATATCACTGACCGCCGGCAGGGTATTACCAACCTCCTGACCAAGGGTGCTGTGACGCTGGATGATGTCAAGGTTCAAATGAGTCCGTCGGGTGTCAATGACAACCTTGACCTGTTGCTGGCAGGTCCTACGCCTCCCAATCCCACTGAGTTGCTGGCTCGTGAAAACCTCCGTCAGGTAATTGATTTGTTGAAAGAACAGTATGACTACATCATCCTTGATACAGCACCTGTAGGACTGGTTACAGATACCATTGAGATTGCGCGTCACTCTGATGTCAACTGCTATGTCTGCCGTGCTGACTACACACCGAAGAGCAATATCGGACTGCTCAACTCGCTCTCTGATGAGGGTAAGCTCGTTAACTCGTGTGTTGTGCTCAATGGCGTTGATATGTCAAAGAAGAAGTACGGGTACTATTATGGTTATGGCAAATATGGCAAGTATGGCCGCTATGGATACGGCCGTTATGGTTATGGCCGTTACGGATATGGCAAATATGGCTATGGTAACTATGGCAACTATGGCCGCTATGCTGAGTCTCACTATGGCGACAAAGATGATAACTCTATCAAGAAATGACCATTGCAGTAGATTTTGACGGAACTATTGTAGAGCATCGTTATCCTGAGATTGGTGAGGAATTGCCTTTCGCCACGGAAACACTCAGAATGCTCCGTGAGGACGGCCATAAGCTGATCCTGTGGAGTGTTCGTGAGGGGAAGTTGCTGGATGATGCCGTCGAATGGTGTCGCGAACGAGGCGTGGTATTCTATGCCATCAACCGTGACTATCCGGAAGAGACTACTGAAAACAATCCGCACTTTTCGCGTAAGCTGAAGGTTGACGTGTTTATTGATGACCGTAATTTGGGTGGTTTACCTGACTGGGGCACTATCTATCGCATGATAAAAAACCACCGCAAGTGGCATCATATTATTGACAATGCCGTACATGATGCATTAGGCCACTATGAGCCACCTAAGAAGAAACATTGGTGGAAGTTCTGAATTTAATTGAAAACAAAAAGAAATTGAGTGATTATGAAATTAAAGAGTTTTTATTGCATTGTCTTGGTGACAGTATTGCTGACATCGTGTGGCAGCGTGAAAAACGTTGCCTACCTTCAGAATAGCGACGCGGTGGACCTTTCTGAGTCGCGTGTTCTCTACGATGCACATATCATGCCTAAAGATCAGATAACCATCTCGGTCAATACGACAACACCCGAAGTGTCACTGCCATTCAACCTGCTGCTGCAGAATGCCTATCAGCAGGCGCGTTCCATTTCTACGTCAGGTGGTACACTGATGCCTTATCTGGTGGACAATGATGGTTACATCAATTTCCCCATCTTAGGTTCACTGAAGGTAGCAGGACTGACCAAGTCGGAATGTGAGCGTATGATTCTGGAAAAGATCCGCCCCTATATGGCAGCTACGGAAAATCCTGTGGTAACGGTGACCATGTTCAGCTATTCCATCTCCGTTTTGGGTGAGGTGAGTCGTCCTGGTAGCTATCAGGTGGGTCGTGAGAAGATTTCTATCCTTGAGGCACTGGCCCAGGCTGGTGACCTGACCATCTATGGTGTACGTGACAGGGTGAAACTGATTCGTGAGGATGCTACTGGTCAAAAAGAGATCCATGTGCTGAACCTCAACGATGCCAACATCATCAATTCACCTTATTATTATCTTCAGCAGAATGACATCGTCTATGTGGAACCCAACAAGGTGAAGGCCCGCAACTCGAGTGTAGGTGCTACCACCAGCCTTTGGTTCACGGCAACGAGCATTGTCATTTCGCTGGCCTCCTTATTATATAATGTGTTGAAGTAATAATGGCAGAACAAGAACATACCCATCATCATCACCACCATCACAAGCCCGATGGTGCCACGCTCTTCAAACGGAAGAGCCTGGCTGCTATTGAACGGCGTAAAGTAATAGAACGTGTGCTTAAGCGTGCCATGATAGTATTTGCTATTTTAATGGTTATTGCTGTCTTATTGGTCTATACAATAGGTTAATCGGTTCATATTAAGAGATAATATTCTCAGGCATGAGTGTCCCAAATCCATTCAACAATCTGCTACGTTGGTATTTTAGTAAGAATTCACTTCCTTACTGGTGCCTGCTGTTGTTTGATACACTGATCGTTGTCGTATCAGTGTTATTTACCTTTTGGGTTTTCAACAAGACGCAGATTACTTTCGACCATCGTATAGAGGTGGTTTTTACGGCTTTGGCCTATGGCTTGCTGAGTTGGGTGGGAGCACGTTTATTCCACACCTATTCAGGAGTTGTACGATTCTCCAGTTTTGTCGACTTGATACATGTGGCATACGCCAATGGCGTGTCCATCGTGTTGGCATTGGTGCAGGAGTACAGCATGGAAGCACTAGGCATTAAAGAACTGTCGGCATTGACCCCGACTGAAACGGTGGTTTCTTTCATCATCGCTACGCTGTTAATGTGGGGTGTCCGCGTATTGGTAAAAACGCTTCATGATGTTACATTGACGCGTGAGCGTTCCTTACGCGTGTTAATATATGGTGCCATGACAGGCGGCGTAGGGTTGGCCAAGAATATCCGCAGTCAGAATCCTGTCAGGTTCCGTCTGTGTGGATTCATTTCGCATGACAGCCGTGCTCACCACATGCAGTTGATGGGTGAGAAAGTGTATCATGTAGACGATGACCTGGCCGCAATCATTCAGCAGAACCGTATCGAGGCAGTGTTGGTATCGCCTTTGCGTATCAGAGATTTCCGCGATAACCAGGCTTTCCAAGACTTGCTTATCAATGCAGGTGTGCGCATCTTCATGGCACAGCAGGCTAAAGAGACATCGCTGAACGAGAATAAGGAGCTGAGCGATACAGAGATAGCAGACATGCAACTGCATGAGGTGTCAGTGGAGGATTTGTTGCCACGTCAGGAAATCAAGGTCGACATGGAATCAGTAGGTGCCCTGCTTAAGGGACGCCGCGTACTGGTGACGGGGTCTGCTGGTAGCATCGGTTCTGAGCTGGTACGTCAGATAGCTGCCTATAAACCTGCCAAAATGTTGTTGATTGATCAGGCAGAGACCCCTCAACATGACATCCGCCTGATGATGCAGAAGGATTTTCCTGGTATAGACGCTGATGTCGTGGTGACCAGTATTAGTCGTCAGCGTCGTATGGAGGCGATTTTCAGTACCTATCGTCCCGACTACGTTTTTCATGCTGCTGCCTATAAACATGTGCCGATGATGGAGGATAATCCATCGGAAGCGGTGCTGAACAATATCTATGGCACGAAGATTATCGCTGACTTTAGCGTGAAGTATGGCGTGAAAAAGTTCGTCATGGTTTCAACCGACAAGGCTGTCAATCCTACCAATGTAATGGGTTGTTCGAAGCGCATCTGCGAAATCTACGTACAGTCATTGAACAATACCCAGCAGACTACACAGTTTGTCACTACTCGTTTTGGCAATGTGTTAGGTTCGAATGGTTCGGTAATCCCCTTGTTCAGAGAACAAATCAAGGCTGGTGGCCCCGTTACAGTTACTGACCCCCGCATTGTCCGCTTTTTCATGCTGATTCCAGAGGCTTGCAAGTTGGTCTTGGAGGCAGGAACGAAAGGTCATGGTGGTGAGATATTCGTCTTTGACATGGGACAGCCTGTTAAGATTGCCGATTTGGCCAAGCGCATGATTATGCTTTCAGGTGCCAAGAATGTGAAAATCGAGTTTACCGGTTTGCGTCCTGGTGAAAAACTCTACGAGGAGGTGCTCAATGAATTGGAGGGTACTAAGCCTTCGTTCCATGATAAGATTCGTATTGCCGAGGTTCGGGTTTACAACTATGCTGAAGTTAGCAAGGCCGTTGACGAACTGGTGGAGATTTCCAAGCAGTACGACGATATGGCAACGGTCAAGAAGATGAAGGAAATCGTGCCTGAATACAAGAGTAACAATTCCATCTACGAACAGTTAGATGAAAAGGGGAAGTAGAAAACTGACATTGCAATAATTATAATATCCGAAAATCATGAAGCAGGCAAAGCTAATCCTTTTATCATTTTTCGCAGTTGTATTAGTTAGCTGTGGAACGACAAAAACAGTACCCATTACCGGTCGTCAGCAGAGTCTGATGGTCAGTGACGGTGAGGTGTTGAGTCTCTCAACGCAACAGTATCAGGAGTTTATGAAGAGTGCAAAGCTTTCCACTAACGCCACCAATACCGCCATGGTGCAGCGGGTGGGACAGAACTTAGCTACTGCCGTTACCAACTACTTGAAAAACAATGGTATGGCTGATGATGTGCAGTACTATACATGGAAGTTTAACTTGGTGCAGGACAATCAGGTTAACGCTTGGTGTATGCCAGGTGGACTCATCTGTGTTTATGAGGGACTGCTGCCTGTCACGCAAAACGAAGCGTCGTTGGCTATTGTGCTCGGTCATGAGATAGCCCATGCTGTGGCTCGTCATTCTGCTGAGCAGATGAGTACGCAGATGAAGCAGCAGTATGGCATTCAGATTGGTTCTGCCGTAGCTGGAGCATTGGGAATGGGTACAAATACCCAGTCTATTGTTCAGGCTATCGTTGCACAGGGCTTTAATTTCAAGAATTTGAAATATTCGCGCAATCATGAAAGTGAGGCTGATCACATGGGTCTGATTTTTGCTGCTATGGCAGGCTACGACCCGCAGGTGGCTGTTAGTTTTTGGCAACGCATGGCTGCTAATAATACCAGCCAGACGGCAGAGTTCCTGAGCGACCATCCATCGGATGCTACCCGTATCAAGCAGATACAAGAGTGGATGCCTGAGGCGTTGAAGTACTATAATCCGCCTAAGACCACTACCACGAGAACTGCCGCCAAAACCACAAAGACTACAAAGACAACTAAAACTACCAGCAAGAAAAAGTAAATGAAGAGACGGCTATTATTAGGATTAGGTCTGGCAGCTTGCCTTTGCGCTTCTGCACAGGCTAAGGATGGTGGTATCTCACCTCAGATGCTACAGCAAATACAGCAGCAGAACCCGCCGACAGCCAGTGACCGAGCCCTTCGCAATGCGTTGGCAGTGAATGCTATCGATGCACTGGCGCAGAATCAGGAGCATGCAGGTGCATTGGATACATATTTTAGTGTAGAAACAAAGAAGCAGTCGATTACCGACCAAAAATCCAGTGGTCGTTGTTGGATGTTCAGCGGATTGAATGTGTTACGCTCTAATTTTGCTAAGCGTACTGACTCGCTCACTGTCTCGCTTTCGCAGGACTATCTGTTCTTCTGGGATCAGTTGGAGAAAGCCAACTTGATGCTGCAGGGGGTCATCGATACTGGTAAGAAACCAATCGACGATCAGCGTGTGCAGTTCTTTTTCCACTATCCGTTGAACGATGGTGGAACATTCTGCGGTGTTGCCGACCTGACTGAGAAGTATGGCTTGGTTCCCAGCGAGATACGTCCTGAGACCTATTCGGCAGAAAACACCTCGAAGATGTCATCACTCATCAAGTCCAAGTTGCGTGAGCAGGGACTTGAACTGCGTCGTATGGTGGCTGATGGAAAGAAGGCCAAGGATGTTGAGCAGCGCAAGACGCAGATGCTCAGTGAGATATACCACATGCTTGTTATTACATTGGGTGAACCCGTCAAAGAGTTTACCTATGCTTTCCGTGATAAGAATGGTAAGGCCATTTCAACTCCTAAGAAATACACGCCACGTGAGTTCTATCAGGAGATAGTGGGTGCTCCGCTCAACGGTTCTTTTATCATGGTGATGAACGATCCGCGCCGTGAGTATTACAAGACCTACGAGGTGGAATATGACCGCCATACCTACGATGGTCACAACTGGAAATATCTGAACCTGCCCATGGAGGATATCGAGACACTTGCCATCGCCTCACTCAAGGATGGTCGTAAGCTCTACTCCAGTTATGATGTCGGCAAGCAACTTGATCGCAAGCGTGGCTATTGTGATTTGGAGAATTATGACTACGAGTCGCTCTTTGGTACAACGTTTACCATGAACAAAGCCGAGCGCATCTCTACGTTTGACAGTGGCTCTACCCATGCTATGACACTTACCGCTGTCGACTTAGATGTCAATGGCGAACCTTTGAAATGGAAGGTTGAGAACTCCTGGGGTGCTGACTGGGGGCAGCAAGGCTGTCTCATCATGTCTGCTCGTTGGTTCCGCGAGTTTATGTTCCGCTTGGTGGTTGACAAGCAGTATGTCAGTGATAAACTGCTTAAGGACTACGAGCAGAAACCTGTGATGGTGATGCCAGAAGACCCGCTGTTCCAGTTAGACGAATAAAGAATAAAGAGAGGAGGAGGTTAGCGCCTTCTCCTCTTGCTTTTACGTTTCTTTGTTGTTGTTTTCTTTCTCTTGGTGCTGCGTTTGTGCTTCTTTGAAACAGCTCGTCGGTGGCGCTTGGCAACATGTTTGCGAGTCGTTACAACAGTGTCGCTCTTCCAGGTGACGGATTCGCGGGCCGTTAGGAAGGGAACGTCATCGGCAGGATAGCGCTCGCAATATTTGAGGATGGAGTAATAGTCGATGTTGCGCTGGAGATGGTTTTCATAAAGCCATACCTCTACCGTCCCATTGCCGGCAGCAATGAGCACGATGTCGCGATCGAAGTCTACAAACCAGCGACAGAAACGGTGGCTGCGTACACTGCCTTGCCAGTCTGGATCGTCATACTTCTGTTGCAGCCAGTTTAGCATGCGGCTGTAATCCTCATTCTGGTTATGGTGCTTGGCAGTCGACATCTTGACGTAGTTGATGTGTGTCTGCGTCTTGTCGTATTTTACTTCTATGGCGACATCCATGCCGCTGAGCTTACCACGCAGGTGAAAGATACGCAGGTTGCTGTCCTGTCGTTCGTAGTGAATGCCATGACTGGTCATGACATCTACCATCTGCTGTGGGGGCACCGTCAGGGGTACTCCCAGCAACCATACGTGCTCCTCGCTTTGTGACTCCTGCTGTGCTTCTTCTTGTTCCTCAGAAACTTGAGATGTGGCAGTGGTGTCGGTAACCTCCTGAGCCAGAGCGGGAAGTGCAGCTAAAGCCCCTATGAGAAAGAGTAAGAATCTTTTCATCGTTTCCATTCTTCCATTGCAAAAGAGAGGTCCTCCAATGCAGGAGTACCTCCCTAAGAAATCGTTGGTTTAACAGTTTACTCTGCAGTCTTGGCAGGAGCTTCAGCTGCTGGAGCTTCGTCAGCAGCTTTGGCATCGCCTGCTGCAGCAGGAGCAGCTGCGTCCTTCTGCTGGCTGGCACCAAAACCAGGCAGATTGTTAGGATTGGTGACGGGATTTTCGATATTTTCCATCACCGAACTGTCAGTCGTTGCAGTGGGAGCAACCCACGCGCAGATAACGCTGATAATGACCATGGCAGCAGCGAGGCTCCATGTTGCCTTCTCGATGAAGTCGGTAGTCTTACGGACACCGGCCACCTGGTTATACCCGGCGAAGCTTGAAGACAGGCCACCGCCCTTAGACTCTTGAATCAGCACGATACCAATCATCAGTATGGCTGCTACTACGATAAGAATTACAAATAATGTGTACATGTTACTTTAATTTTTAATTTTATTGTTGTTTATTATTAGTTTCTCTAAGAATCTCATTTGGTCGGCAAAGTAGGCGTTCTTGTGTGGGAACTGCTGGTTTAGCCTTCCTATGATGTCGAGTGCCTTTTGGTATCGGCCCTGCTTGATGTAGATTCGCGCCAGTGTCTCAGTAAAGTATTCTTCCTCTTGGCTCTCTTCTTCATCATGCGGTTCTTCCTGACTACCTGCTGTCGTCTCTTCGTCAGCAAACTGGCTGAGTTGTATGCGCCCTTGTTCCTGCTGCAAGAAGGTGTCTATTAGGTCCTGCCCCTTCATCTGTGGCGTCTGTTCTGTTTCCAGCGTGTTCTCCGTTGCCAGCAGGTAGGCCACATAGTCGATGGCTGCATCGGCTGGGGTAGGCTTGCGCTTGGGCTGTCCTTCAGGCAATTGCTCTTCGTCATCAGCAGGGATTGAGTCGAGGAAATTGTCGATGAGGGCAACTGTACGATTGCTGTTGTCTACGTTTTCAATTCCTTTCTGCGTCGTTTTGGCTTCATCATTGCCCAATATATAGTGTCCAGCCTCAATCATCTGGAAAATCACTTTGCGATCAGTGATGTATAGGGCTGCCTTGCGTAGTTCTTCATCGAATGACGCGTCGTGTAACAGGAAGAGGTTATGCAGCATTAGGATGCGTGCTGTTTGGAAATACGGATGCAGTGCCAGCATAGAGCGCAGCTCGTACAGCGTATCGCGGTCGAGTCGCTCTGGGTGCTTAATCAATTCCGTCATTTCCATTAATTCTCTATTTTTTAATCTTTAATCTTTCATTTTTCATCTTTCATCTTCTACCAGTTCGCCACTGTTGCATTGAATATCTGGTCGCAGAGGTCTTTGATGATAGTTGCCACCAGTTCGTCCTGTACTGCGCTCAGTGACATAGTCGTCTCGTAGGCCTGGGAAGCTGTGAACTGACGCTCGAAGTCTTCCTGATGGTTGACGTTATTCGTGAAGCGCACGTTGACGGTTATCGAGAGTTCTGTTTGTGCAGAGTATCCCTCAGCCGACACTGACTTGTTACGCTGCTGATACTGTGTAATTTCACCTTCTATCTTGAGGTCGCCGTTGCGCTTAACCTGTGACAATCGCGTATGACTGGCAAACTGATCCTTCAGCTCGTTGTTGAACATGGGGCCCATTGGTGCCCAGACGTAGCTGGAGCGAATGGGAAAGTCTGCTATCTGGATGGTCTTGGTCTTCGAATAGTCTATGCTGGCACCATTGAACTTATAGCTCACGGAGCATGCTGTCAGCAACAGGACTACTGCCAGACCGAAGGTGATGCGTAACTTATTTGTCCAGTCCATATTGTTTCAGTCTTCTATAAAGTGTACGGTCGCTGATGCCTAGTTCCAGGGCAGCTTTCTTGCGGTTTCCACCATTGCGGTTCAGCGCTTTCTCCAATGCCTTTCGACTCCAGTCGTTGACATTTAGGTTTTCGGGTTCCCGCTCTGGCTCAATATATTCCTCGGCAACAGCTTCTTCTGGCTCGTTGAATGCCGTTGGCTGGTCACCAAAGGTAGCAGGAGCCAATTGTGTTGGGGCCAGTTGTGATACAGCTTGAGGGTGCGCATTGCCCTTTACGTCCTCCAGCTGTTTTTTCAGCGAACTCATTTCGCGGCGCATGTCGTTGACGTTGGAGCGTAACTCAAAGAGAATCTTGTAGAGTATCTCACGCTCGTTTTCAAACGAGTGGTCTCCCTCTGTACGGATAAGTGCCAGTTGGGTGGTCTCTTGATCCTGCGGAATGAAGCGGGATAGAATCTGGGGAGTGATGAGTCTCTCCGTGCTGAAGATGGAGATCTGCTCTGTCACACTCTTCAGCTGCCGTATGTTTCCTGGCCATTTGTAGTGCATCAGCATCTGCTTAGCGTCATCTGTCAGCACCACCTTATCCATGTGGTATTTCTCAGCCATCTCCATGGCAAACAACCTAAACAACAGTACGATGTCCTCACCGCGCTCGCGCAGGGGAGGCATTTGGATGTTGACCCTGTTGAGACGGTAGTACAGGTCGCTGCGGAAACGTCCCTCGCTGATGGCTTTCTCGATGTTGACATTGGTGGCCGCGACGATGCGGACATCCGTCTTGCGCACCTCTGTACCACCAACGGGGATGTATTCGCCGTTTTCCAGTACGCGCAGCAGTCTGGCCTGTGTGGCCATCGGCAGTTCGCCTACCTCATCGAGAAACAGCGTTCCCTTGTTGGCAACACCGAAGTAGCCTGGCGAGTCGTTGATGGCACCGGTGAAAGAGCCTTTCACGTGTCCGAATAGTTCAGAGTCGATGGTTCCTTCAGGAATAGCGCCACAGTTGATGACGAAATATTTTTCGCGACGGCGGGGTGAATTGTCGTGGATGATGCGTGGCAGAATGTCCTTGCCTACGCCACTTTCGCCAATGATGAGCACACTAATGTCTATCGGCGCCACCTTCAAGGCGTCGTCGAGCGCGCTATTCAACGTCTCGCAGTTTCCTACGATGTTGTAACGCTGCTTGATGCTCTGTAACTCTGAACTCTTCATTTTAATGGGCTGCAAAGGTACAAAGAAAAACTGACATTATGGCACATTTTGGCATATTTTTAACTTTCTTCGTCCGTTTCCTGCTTGAATGCAGGTTTCTCGGCAGGCTTTTCCTTGCGGAACTGGTCTTTCGGACGGATGGCGAAGCGGGCTTTTTCACCGTCTTCACGCTTTTCGTGGAAGAGTTTCGGCAATGGATTGGCCAATGGCTCGTCATATTGCTGACGATTGCGGAAGATGTCAATGGCTGTGTAGATAGCCTGTCGCATGGATTGTTCGTCGGCTTTCCCCTTTCCTGCAATGTCGTAGGCCGTGCCATGGTCGGGCGAGGTGCGCACGATAGGCAGTCCTGCCGTGTAGTTGACGCCGTTCTCCAGAGCGATGGTCTTGAAGGGTGCCAGTCCCTGGTCGTGGTACATGGCGAGCACGCCGTCAAAGCGTTCGAAGGTTCCTGCGCCAAAGAAACCGTCGGCAGGGTAGGGACCGAAGGCCTGAATGCCCATGGAAGCCAGTTCGTCGATGGCAGGCTTGATGATGTCTTTCTCCTCCGTTCCCAGCAATCCGGCATCGCCGGCATGTGGGTTCAGGGCCAATATGGCAATACGCGGATTGGATATTCGGAAGTCGCGTTTCAGGGCACGGTGGAAGATGGTGGCTTTCTCGATAATGGCCTCCTTGGTGATAGCCTTTGCCACGTCCTTGATGGGCAGATGTGTGGTGACGAGTGCCACGCGCAGCACTTCGTTCATCAGTATCATTAGTGCCTTCTCGCCGTTTCCTACGCTGGTCTCTATGTATTCTGTATGTCCAGGGAATTTGAATCCTGGGCTTTGGATAGTGGCCTTGTTGATTGGGGCTGTCACCAGTACGTCATACAACTGGCTGCGGAAGTCGGTCATGGCGCGGTCCAGAGCCTTTAGGGCTGCTGCTCCAGCTTCCTGGGAAGGTTGTCCCAGTTCCACCTTCACCTCGTCATCAAAGCAGGTCAGCAGGTTGACGCGACCGTCACGAGCCTCTTCGGCATGGTTGATGATGCTGAATGCCGCATCAATGTTAAGCGCCTTGCGGTGGTAGGCAGCAATCTTCGGGGAACCATAGATAATAGGGGTGCATAGTTCGAGCATGGCAGGGTCGGCAAAGACTTTCAGGATGACTTCGTATCCTACCCCGTTCGTATCTCCTTGCGTGATGGCCACGCGAATTTTTCTTTCTTCCATGTTGTTCTTTTTTCGTTATTTCGTGATAACGTTATGACGTGATAACGTTTGTTTCGTTGTTTTCTGTTTGTTTCGCTGTTGAGAGCATGCCGCAGGCAGCAAAGATGTCCTGTCCGCGACTGGCACGGATGGTGGTCGTGATGCCGTGGCGGGTCAGATAGTCGCGCAGGGCTTCCATCCGTTGTTCATCGGAGGCTGGCAGGTTGACGCCAGGAATCTCGTGGAAACGAATCAGGTTGACACGGCATTCCAGTCCTTGCAGCAGCCTGACTATTTCGCGGGCATACAAGGGAGTGTCATTCAGTCCTCTGAAGCAGATGTACTCGAACGAGCAGCGGCGCTGATGGGTAAAGTCATACTGCTTGAGCAAGGCGACGGTCTCCTCGATGGGCATGACCTTCTCTGCCGGCATCAGTTGCTGGCGTTGCTCATGCAGTGGTGAGTGCATGGAGATGGCGATATGGCAGTCGCTCTCGTCGAGGAAACGTTTCAGCTTACCTTTGACACCCACTGAACTCACAGTGATGCGCTTCGGACTCCATGCGTAGCCCCAGTCTGCCGTCAATATTTCACACACCTGTAATACCGCTTCCAAGTTGTCCATCGGCTCTCCTTGTCCCATGAATACGATATTGGTCAGCCTGTCGGCCTCGGGTAGGGCATATATCTGGTTCAGAATGTCGGCAGCCGTCAAGTTGCCGTGCCAACCTTGCTTGCCCGTTTGGCAGAACAGACAGTTCATCTTACACCCCACCTGACAGGAGATACACAGCGTAGCACGCTCCCCGTCAGGAATGAAGACGGTCTCCACAAACTTCTCTGTTGTGTGTGTTGCGTTGTCATCGCAGCCATCACCACATACTGGGAACAGATATTTTACGGTGCCGTCCTTGCTGCGCTGGCAGTCTATGGGAGCCATGGCTCCTACCTCGTATTCAGCGCTCAGCCGTTCACGGTTTTGCTTGGAGATATTGGTCATGTCATCGATGCTGCTAACCCGCTTGGCATACAGCCACTGTGTCAGCTGTTTTGCCGTGAAGGTTGGCATGCCCAAACCACCAACAACGCCTTTTAGCTCTGTCGGGGTCAGTCCCAATAGTCTCTTTTTTATGTTCACGGGTGCAAAGGTACGAATAAGTGAGCGAAAAGCCAAATTTATTTGTCATTTTTGGTAGTTTGGCTAAAATGTCGTACCTTTGCGCTCACTTAACGTTAAATGAATAGTTCTCATGAGACAGAATATCGATTGTTTTCTGGCCTGTCAGACGCTGGCGGATGTGCTTCCTACCGTGGAACATCTGCGCATGAGTGTGGCGGTTAGACATATTTTTCTGATGGTGAATGCCCATGTGGCATCCGCTGTTGATGCACCGCAAGATTGCTCGCTTGTCGTTGTCGATAGTTTGGTTAGTAGCGATTTTGTGATGAAGGTGGCAGAGAACGCCCTGAGCGACTATGTGCTGCTGAGTATGAAACCCACGCCACTGACCATCGGAGCTTCGGCTGTCGAACGGATGCTGCAAGCCGCGAAGGACACGGAGGCTGCCCTGGTCTATGCCGACCGCTATACAGTAGTGCAAGGGGAGCGCAAGGCTCATCCCGTCATCGATTATCAGGAAGGCTCGCTGCGCGATGATTTCGATTTCGGCTCTTTACTGCTGTTGCGCACCTCTATGCTGCACAAGTATGCCACCTCCGATCGCGAGCGCGACTATCAGTATGCCGGTTTCTATGACCTGCGTCTCTTCCTGAGCCGTGAGGGACGACTGTTCCACCTCAACGAGTATCTCTACACCGAAGAGGAAACCGACCTCCGTGTTTCTGGTGAAAAGCAGTTCGACTACGTGAATCCTGCCAATCGCGAGGTCCAAGTGGAGATGGAACAGGCCTGTACGGCCCATCTCCGACAGGTTGGTGCATTGGTCGATACAACTCAGTATCAGGATGTTGACTTCGATGAGCAGGAGTTCGATGTGGAGGCTTCCGTCATTATTCCAGTCTTTAACCGTGCCAAGACCATCCGCGATGCCGTCGAGAGTGCCTTGTCGCAGAAGACGAACTTCAAGTATAATGTTATCGTGGTGGACAACCACTCTACGGACGGTACCTCCGATATTTTGTCCAGTCTGTTGCTAAACCATAGCAACAGACTCTACGTTATCGTGCCTCAGCGCTCCGACCTGGGCATTGGTGGCTGTTGGAATGAGGCCGTCTACAGTCCTTTCTGCGGACGCTTTGCCGTCCAGTTGGACAGCGACGACCTCTACTCGTCGCCCAAGACGCTACAGACGGTCGTCGATGCTTTCCACAAGCAGAAGGCGGCTATGGTGATAGGTTCCTATCGCATGTGCGACTTCGACCTGAACACGCTACCGCCCGGACTCATTGCCCATCAGGAGTGGACTGACGAGAACGGCCCCAACAATGCCTTGCGAATCAATGGCTTAGGTGCTCCTCGTGCCTTCTTTACGCCGTTGTTGCGTAGTGTCGGCTTCCCCAATACCTCGTATGGCGAGGACTATGCCCTCGGACTATGGTTCTCGCGCCACTACCGCATAGGACGCATCTTTACCGAGCTGTACCTGTGCCGCCGCTGGGGTGGCAACAGCGATGCAGCCCTGTCTGTCGACAAGATCAATGCCAACAACCTGTATAAGGACCGTCTGCGCACCATGGAGCTTCAAGCCCGCCAGAAGATGCACCAGGCTGGCAGCAATGTTGGTGGGGAGAGTCCGCTGCAGCGTTTCTTCCAGCGACAGCTACAGACGTGGGATGATGTGCGACAGCGCTATCGTGAGCTGAACCGCGTCGAGACCCGTGAGCTTCCAGCTGAAAGCATCACGCTGATGGCTCAGTGGAATCCTGCCCGCATAGGCTCTACGGGGGCCAAGATTGACGCCAAAAGTATCAGCGAGCGTCCTTGTTTCCTTTGTCGCGAGCATCGTCCGCAGCAACAGATGCGCCGTGTAGTGGATGGTAAGTACGAACTGCTGGTCAACCCCTTCCCCATACTTCCTGTCCATTTCACCCTGCCTACGCTGAAGCATCAGCCCCAGCGCATCCTGCCGATGTATGGCGAAATGCTGCGGCTGGCCCAGCGCGATGCTGCCCTCACCGTATTATATAATGGTCCGCTGTGTGGTGCCTCGGCACCTGACCACGCTCATCTGCAGCTTGTCAGTAATGGCGTGATGCCTTTGCAGACGGCCTGGCAGCGCCTCAGCCGCAATCTGGTCGAAGTACTGAAAGGCGACGATGAGGTGGCGGGCATCTGGCATGTCCCTGACTATCCCGCTGCCGCTTTCCTTGTGCGCAGCCGTGGCGTGGCAGATGGCGAGAGGCTTTTCCGCCGTTTGTATGACGCCTTGCAGCACGTCGCTCCCCACAGTGAGGAACCCATGATGAATATCATCGTGTGGCAGCAGGGCGACCAACTGCTCAGTGTGGTGCTGCCTCGTCGCAAGCACCGTCCCGATTGCTATTCGGCTGTTGGCGATGCCCAGTATCTCATCAGTCCGGGAGCCGTCGACATGGGTGGACTCATCATCACCCCTCGCGAACAGGACTTCCGTCGTCTGACGCCTGAGATAGTCTGTGCTATATATAAAGAGGTGTCGCTTACCCAGGAGCAGATGACCCAGGTGATGGAACGCTTGCAAAACATGCCGCTCGTCTCTCACCTCTCACTTTTCACCTTTCAAGAAGCACCTGATGTGGCAGTGGGCATCGTCAGTGGCCAGAAGATTTCCTTCTCGCTCAACGGATCCTACACAGCCAAAGGCGCCACCATCGAGGGTCAGCAGCTGGTGGAGTTTGCCGAGGGTGGCATCCTGTGGAATGGCAACCAATATCGCGAACTGACCTTCCGGCCTGCTGCGCCGGGTGCCTCCTTCTCGCTGTCCGACGTCACCATAGGCGTCAATTTCCATTGGGAGCGCAAGGAGACGCAGACCTTCCTGGGTACATTGCGCCTCGTGGTGGAGGCCGACCAGATTACCGCCATCAACGTATTGCCCGTAGAGCGCTACTTGGCCAGCGTCATCTCCAGCGAGATGAAGGCGACGGCAGGCGTCGAGCTGCTGAAGGCCCATGCCGTTATCAGCCGTTCGTGGCTGCTGGCGCAGATGAAGCGCCGTGAGGAGAACCAGGAGCAGAAGAACGGATTCTTCTCGTTCATCAAGAAGGATGACGAGCTTATTCGCTGGTACGACCGCGAGGACCATACCATCTTCGACGTCTGTGCCGACGACCATTGTCAGCGTTATCAGGGCATCACCAAGCAGACCAGTCCTGCCGTCGAACAGGCCCTGAAGGCTACCTGCGGACAGGTGCTCTGCTATGGCGACGACATCTGCGACGCCCGTTTCTCCAAGTGCTGTGGTGGGCGCACAGAGGAGTTCCAGTATTGCTGGGAGGACACCCCCAAGCCTTATTTGGTTAGCATCGAAGATCCCTTCTGCAATACCAGCGACAAGGCCGTGCTGGCACAGGTGCTCAACGACTACGACCAGGAGACCAACGACTTCTATCGCTGGACAGTGGAATATACCGTGGACGAGATTTCAGGACTCGTCAACGAAAAACTCAAGGATGACTTTGGCACTATCACCGACCTCATCCCACTGGAGCGTGGCAAGAGCGGGCGCATCTGGAAACTCAAGATAGTAGGCACGAAGAAGACCTTCACCATTGGCAAAGAACTCGAGATACGCCGTGCGCTCAGCGAGAGCCATCTGCTTAGCTCTGCTTTCGACGTGGAGAAGACCCCAACCGGTTTCCGTCTGCACGGCAAGGGCTGGGGGCATGGCGTGGGGCTCTGCCAGATTGGTGCCGCCGTTATGGGCCAGCAGGGCTACAGCTACGAGCAAATCCTGCTGCACTACTACCGCAATGCCGAAATCAAGCGAATTTATTAATTGAAGGTAAAAGTAATCATACAGTTCAATGTTTAAAATTCATAGTTCAAAGAAGCGTAACCCTTGGGCGTGGGTGCCCACACTTTATTTTGCAGAAGGCGTACCATACGTCGCCGTGATGACCATCTCGCTCATCATGTATAAGCGCCTTGGCCTGTCCAATACCGACATCACCCTCTATACCTCTTGGCTCTATCTGCCGTGGGTCATCAAACCCCTGTGGAGCCCATTCGTCGATATGCTCAAGTCGAAGCGCTGGTGGATTGTCACCATGCAACTGCTCATTGGAGCCGCCCTGGCTGGCGTGGCCTTTACCATTCCCGGACCGTGGTGGCTGCAGGGATCGCTATGCTTTTTCTGGCTGATGGCCTTCTCGAGTGCTACGCATGATATTGCCGCTGACGGATTTTATATGCTCGGACTCGACCAGCACGACCAAGCCTACTTCGTGGGCATCCGTTCCACGTTCTACCGCATTGCCACCATATTCTCGTCAGGACTGCTCGTTGGACTGGCTGGTGCTCTGCAGGTGCTCACGCGAAATATCCGCTATTCCTGGAGCCTTGTGTTCTACCTCATGGCAGGTCTCTTCATTGCCCTATGGCTCTACCACAGCTGGGCATTGCCCAAACCGTCAGAAGACGGTGAAAGGATGCAACGGTCGGTTAGTGGCATCCTGAATGAGTTCCGCCAGACACTTGTCACCTTCTTCCAGAAGCCACAAGTGTGGGCCGGCATCTGCTTCATGCTGTTCTATCGCATGCCTGAGGGGTTGCTGGCCAAGATCAGTGCCCTTTTCCTCGTTGACTCCGGACATAACGGTGGTCTCGGTCTTTCCGACGGTGAGTACGGACTGGTTCAGGGTACCGTTGGCGTCATCGGGCTCACGCTGGGAGGCATTCTGGGCGGTTTCGCTGCCAGTCGCGACGGCTTGAAGCGCTGGCTGTGGCCCATGGTGATGGCCATCACGCTGCCCGACCTCGTCTATGTCTATCTCAGCTATGTGTTGCCCCAGAGCCTGTTCATCATCAATGTCTGTGTCTTCATCGAGCAGTTCGGCTATGGCTTCGGCTTCTCAGCCTATATGCTATACCTTATCTATTATAGTCAGGGTGAGCACAAGACCTCGCACTATGCATTGTGCACAGCCTTCATGGCCCTGTCGATGATGATTCCTGGCCTCTTTGCGGGAGCCTTGCAGGAGGCTGTCGGCTATCAGGCTTTCTTCCTCATCGTCGTTGCTGCCTGTACGCTGACCTACGTGGTGACATGGTTCCTCGACATCGACCCTGAATTTGGAAAGAAGCAGGAAGAAGAGGAGTCTGAAGAGGTGTAGCATGTTCCTACGATGAAATAGGCATTTCCCTACCGCGAAATAGGAATTTCTGCTTGCAGGGGTGGTTGTTAATGCCTACCTTTGCACCATCAGAAGTTAAACCATTTAAAACGATGACGACTATGAAGAAGTTTTATACTTACCTGACAATGGCGCTGATGGCTCTTACCGCCACCGCTACGTTCACCAGCTGCAACTGGCACTGGGAAGACGAGGAAGACCGCCGCGAGGCCTACACCCTGGAGGGCACTTGGACAGGCTATATAGAGACCTACCTCAGAGACCGCTACGGCCTGAGCGGTGACTCCTACCGCACCACCATCTACTTCGAGCGTGAGAACCGTTATGGCGGCTGGGGCTACGAGGTCGACTACAACACCTATAGCCGCTACGACGACTACTACTACTGCGAGTTCGACTGGGAGGTGGTCAACGGTCAGATACGCATCCAGTACGCCGACAGCTGGAACACCGTCTACATCTACGACTACACCCTCAACGACTATCGTTTCCGTGGCTACATGGACGACGGCACCAACCGCGACATCTACTTTGATCTCAGCTACGACCGCAGCTTCGACTGGGGCTACTGGACGCGCAGCGCCCACACCCGCAGCGCCGACGGCACTCCTACTTTCAAGGCCAGCGGCGAGTTTGCCAAAAAAGATGGTGCGTTAAATTGAAACATACAAAAAAGAAGAATACCATGTAACTTCAAACTTCCATGGTATTCTTCTTTTTTGCGGAGAGAACAGGATTCGAACCTGCGAGCCAGTTTTGCCGGCTACACGCTTTCCAGGCGTGCCTCTTCAACCACTCGAGCACCTCTCCTTTTGTAAAGCGGATGCAAAGGTACAATAATTAATTGACAATTGACAATTGACAATTGATAATTATGATTTGTTAACTATCCTTGCGTTCGTTCATCACATTTTCTGGCCAAAGATGCGGGCAACGTTGGCATTGGTCTGCTGGCATATTTCCTCTTCGCTGACGTGATAGGCCTCGGCCAGACGGGCGATGATGTGGCGGATGTAGGCCGACTCGTTGCGCTGACCACGCTGGGGCACGGGAGCCATGTAGGGGGCGTCGGTCTCGAGGACGATGCGACTGAGGGGAACGGCAGCGGCCAGCGTCTCGGGTAGATGGCTCTTCTTGAACGTCAGTACGCCGCCGATGCCCAGCACGAAGCGCTCGAACTCCAGCAGTTGCCGTGCCTCTTGCTCGTTGCCCGTGAAGCAGTGGAAGACGCCACCAGGCAGGTCGTTCGCGTACTTCTTTATGATGGCCACCAACTCGTTCTGAGCCTTGCGACAATGAATCATCAGCGGCAGCTGCAGCTCTACAGCCCAGCGCACCTGCTCTTCGAAGGCTTGCAACTGTTCTTGTTCGAACTCGCGGCTCCAGTAGTAGTCGAGGCCGATTTCGCCAATGGCGAGAAGTTGAGAGGTGAGGGGTGAGAGGTGAGAGGTGAGAGAAGTGTCAATGACTTTCCGAATCTCGGCAAGTTGCTCGCGCCAGTCGCTGCGTACTTCCTCGGGGTGCACGCCAAGCATGGGGTAGCAGTAGCCGGGATGCTGGGCGCAGACGTCGAGGACGCTGTGGCAGGTGGCCACGTCGATGGCAGGCAGGAAGATAGCCTGACAGCCAGCCTCGCGGGCACGCTGGATGACGGTGTCGCGGTCAGCGTTGAACTCTTCGCCGTCCAGGTGGCAATGGGTGTCTATGTAATTGATAATGGACAATTGATAATGGATAATTGATGATTACTTGTTGCGGTGCAGCATGTCGTCCATATAGGCGCGCAAGGCCTGTTTGCGGTCTTCGGCTACCTGCACCTGATTGAGCGTCTGGCGCGCCTGCTCAAAGTAATAGTTGATTTTCTGCTCGCAGAGTTCGCGGATGCCTATCTCGTCATAGAGACGGGTGACAGCGGCCACCTTCTCTGCACGGTTGAACTCTTTGGCCATTACCCATTGCTCCAGTTCCTGCCGCTGTGCAGCATTGGCACGGTTGAAGGCGTTGATGAGCATATAGGTCTTCTTGTTCGACGTGATATCGCCGCCGATGGCCTTGCCGAATACCTCTGGATCACCATAGACGTCGAGCAGGTCGTCCTGCAACTGGAAGGCCAGTCCCAGCTGTTCGCCCACCTGATAGAGACGGTCGATGTCCTCTTGCGGCGCATCGGCCAGGATGGCGCCCATCTTCAGCGCACAGGCCAGCAGCACGCTGGTCTTCAGGCGTATCATCTCGATATACTCGTCCTCTGTGACGTCGTTACGTGTCTCGAAATCCATGTCGTACTCCTGTCCTTCGCCAATCTCGAGAGCCGTGACGGTGAAGAGGTCGAGCACCTGCTGCAGTTTGTTGGCAGGCACCTGTGCCACGCGCTGGTAGGCCAGCACGAGCATGGAGTCGCCTGAGAGGATGGCCTTGTTGGCATCCCAGCGCTTGTGTACGGTCTGGTGGCCGCGGCGCATGTCGGCCTGGTCCATCAGGTCGTCGTGCAGCAGCGTGTAGTTGTGGTAGGTCTCCAGTCCGATGGCGGGCATGAGGATGTCCTCTGGCTGTTCGCGCCACAGGTTGTAGCTGAGCAGCATGAGTACGGGTCTGATGCGCTTGCCGCCCAAGGAGAGTACATACTGGACGGGTTCGTAGAGCGAGGCGGGTTTGCGGTCGTAGGGCAGGTGGGCCAAGCAGTCGTTGACCTGCTGCAGGATGGTGTCGGATGAAAGCTGATACATTATAGATTAAAAATTAAAGATGAAAGATTAAAGATGAAAGATTAAAAGATTAAACAATGAGAGGGTGGGTCAGAGCTTGAAGACGACGGGGATGCAGACCTTGGTGCGGCAGGGCTTGTCGTTCTGGATGCCTGGTGTCCAGTCGGGCATGATGCCCAGCACGCGCACCACCTCGCGGTCGCACTCCGGCGTGAGCGACTTGGTGACCTTGATGCCTGTCACCTTGCCGGTTTTCTCGACGTAGAAGACGGCCAGCACCTTGCCCTGTATCTTGCGCTGACGGGCTGCTACCGGATAGCGCAGGTTCTTGGTGAGCCACTTCAGGAATTCCACGGCACCGCCAGGAAATTGCGGCAGCTCCTCGACCACGCGGAAGTTTAGCGGATTGTTAGGGTCCGTGCCCATAGCCTCCAGCGCCACTTCGTCTTCCTCGTCCAGTTGCTGCAGCAGCTCCTCGTCCTCTTGCTCCTGTTCCTCGTCGTCAAGGTCTTCCAGTTCGATGTCGTCGTCCACCACTCGCAGTTGTTCCGACTTGGGGTTCTCTGTCTTTTCCTTGATTTCCTTGACCGTTTCAAGGTTCTGCATGGGCACCAGCTCGCTTTCGTGGGTCAGCTGGCTGAGGTCGAGGGGGATGTATCCGTCGCCAGGCGTCGATATGGAGTTCCACTCCAGCGCCACGTAGAATAGCGACAGCACAAATGCCAACCCCAGCAGGAATGCTGTGGTGCGGCGCTGTTCCATGTCAGCCTGTGGCGACTTTTTCTGTTCCATTTTCGCGTGCAAAGGTACTAAAAAGAATATAAGAATAAAAGAATAAAAGAATAAAAAAACAAAAAATGGAGGGGGAAAAGAAATAATCTTTGTACCTTTGCCGTTGAATATAAGATGAAGAACGTATTTTTAGTTCTGTTAATGACCGTCCTGGCAGTCACGAACGTGCTGGCCCAGGAGAGCCAGGAGGTGTATAGCTTCCTGCGCTTGCCCGTTAGCGCCCATGTGGCTGCGCTGGGCGGCGACAACATCACGCTGACTGATGGCGACGCCACCGTGATATTCCACAATCCCGCACTCATCAGCAACGTGGCCGACAAGACGCTGAACCTGAACCTGATGACCTATATGGAGGGCGCCACGACGGCCTCGGCATCGTTCGTCAAGACCTATCAGGAGCGCGCCACGTGGGGCATCAGCGCACAGTATATGAACTATGGAACGATGAAGGAGACCACGGCGGAGAACATCCAGACGGGTGACTTCTCGGCCAAGGACATTGCGCTGGCTGGCTCGCTGGCCTATCTGCTGAGCGACCGCATTAGCGGCGGCATCACGGCACGCTTCATCTCGTCGCATATAGCAGGCTACAGTTCGGCAGCCGTAGCCGTCGACCTGGGCCTCAACTACTACGACCCAGATCACGAGTGGTCGCTGTCGGCAGTGGCAAAGAACCTGGGTGGACAGGTCAAGGCCTATGACGAGGACTTCGAGCGCATTCCGCTGGACCTACAGCTTGGCGTGACCAAACGGCTTGTAGGCTCGCCGCTGCGCCTGTCGGCAACGCTGTCGAGGCTGAACAACTGGGACCAGGGATTCATCAAGCACCTGGCTGTGGGTGCCGACCTGCTGTTAGGCGAGCAGTTCTATGTGGCGGCAGGCTATAACTTCCGCCGTGCCAGCGAGATGAAGATTAGTGACAATGAGGGCGACAGCAACCACGGCGCAGGATTCTCCATCGGCGGCGGTCTGCAGCTGGAGCGCTTCAAGCTGCATGTGGCCTACGGCAAGTACCACGTGTCAGCCTCGTCGCTGTTGATAAACGTCAGTTACGCATTATAACGAAATAAAATGATGAAAAAGATTACGATAGCTATTGACGGCCATTCGTCGTGCGGCAAGAGCACCATGGCCAAGAATCTGGCCCGCGAGGTGGGCTATGTGTATGTCGACACGGGTGCCATGTACCGTTGCGTCACCCTCTATGCCCTGCGTCATGGAATCTTCCAGAAGGTAAGCGGCGAGGGTCAGGAGGTGCGTGAAGTCATCGACGAGGAGGCGTTGCGCCAGCAGATGCCTGACATCCAGATTACGTTCCAGTTCAATCCAGAGACAGGCCGCCCTGACACCTACCTGAATGGCGAACTGGTGGAAGACCAGATACGCACTATGGAGGTGTCGAACCACGTCAGTCCCATTGCCACGCTGGGTTTTGTGCGCGAGGCTATGGTGGCCCAGCAGCAGCTGATGGGCCAGGGTGGGGGCGTCGTCATGGACGGTCGCGACATTGGCACCGTTGTCTTCCCCAACGCCGAGTTGAAGGTGTTTGTCACAGCCTCTGCCGAGGTGCGTGCCCAGCGCCGTTACGACGAACTGAAAGGCAAGGGCATGGAGGCCGACTATGCCGACATTCTGAAGAATGTGCAGGAGCGCGACTACATCGACTCCCACCGTGAGGTGTCTCCTCTGCGTCAGGCCGATGACGCCATCCTGTTAGACAACAGCCACATGACCATTGCCGAGCAGCAGCAGTGGCTTCTGGAGCGCTTCCGCGAGGCCTGCGCCGCAAACTAATCTTTCAGCCAAGTAGTTTTGTGGGGACAGAACCTTTGATCCAAGTCTGGATCAAGTACTGATGCCCCGTGATACCGCTTAAAAAATAAACTGTGAATTGTGAAACTGTGAATAATAAGGATGGCCCAGGGGAATTTCCCTGAGCCATCCTTGGTTTTACGCCACATGTTTGCGCTTCAGATAGGCTGGTGTCTTGTGGTAGACGCCGTTCTCGTCGCGAGTGATGTAGCCACGCAGTTCCCACATGCATAGCATCTGGGTGGGGTTGGTGTTCTTCTTGCGCTCACGGGTGCGCTGGGTTTGGGCATCCTCGAAGGTGAAGGTGTCGTGAAGCTGGTCGAGCATGTTCTTCGGACCTCGCGTGCGCACCACCTCGCCAGCCATCTGCTGATGCATCAGCTCGTTAAAGAAGTGCATCTTGCACCACATGTCGTACTTCATGGTCCACATGGCGAAGTTCTCGATGTCCTTCGACCACTTGCCCTCGGCTATGTAGAGCACCATTGCACGGAGCCAGGCGCTCACAACGGCACGATAGCCCAGCTTCTCGTATGCCTCGTCGTCGCAGAGCCATGCGGTGTCTTTAGCCTCCTTGTCCATACGCTGAATCAGACGCTGGGCCTGTGGCAGGTCGATGACTCCCCTGGCAGCGTTCAGACGGTCGATGTAGGGCTTGACGGCCTCTGCATGCTGCTCGTCGTAGATGCCGTGAACGGGCATCTCCATACCTCGATAGGTGACGATGGTAGAGAACGATAGGCGCGAGAGTGTACCATCTGCTATCATGGGGCGGAAGAACTGCTGACCGCGCTGGATGGTGGTCGACGCGTTGTAGTTCATTCGCATCTGTGGGCGACCCGTCACGCTCTGGATTCCTACACGCTCCTGTCCGTAGTAGCCGCAGTCGTAGGCCAGTCGGAATATCTTGCCGATTTGTCCTGAACGGCCATTCACCTTCAGCTGCTCGAACAACTCCACCTCGTCTACCTGCACGTAGAGGAAATGCCCCTGAGCATCCTGCAACTTCTGTACGAGGGCAGCATTCGTCAGGTCGCTCGACATGATTTGAATAATCAGGTCGTCAGGGCGCTTGGGTTTCTGCTTGTTGGCACCCATCGAACGGCATTCCTCCTTCCACTCGTCCTCGCGACGGCGGTTCTCATCATCGCGTGCCTTGATGTCAGCCATGATGGGATCGCAGACACGATTGACACACGACTTGCCGCTCGACATCGGAGCCATGCAGTTCTGCATGAAGGTAGCCTCGTGCATGGTATGGTCGGCGTATGGGAACTGAACCTGATAGAGGTGGGCGCCCAAGGCAGGAAAGAGTCCCATAGCCGATGCAGGCTTGTAGATGTCGGGCTCCTTCGCAATCATCGTCTTGACCGACTTGGGCAGTCGTCGAGGCATCTTTGGCGGCTCGTCACCCAGTACATCCTCAGTAGTGAGAGGCTTGTCCTTCACGCCTGTTACGCTCTCGGCATAGATGGCGCGCAGGCGCTGGCTCATGGGCGCATTCATCTTGGTGTAGTCCTTGTAGAAGTCCGACACAAGTCGCTGACAGTCCTGCTCCTTCGCATAGTTGGGCATTTTGACAGCCAAGACGGCCTTCAGCTCGTCCTGTGCCATCAGTCGGCAGATGCCAACGCTGAGGATGCTGACCAGCGTGTTGTGCCAGTTGTAGACGCCCACTTGGTCAATCTCTTCCAGCTTCAGTCCCACCTCCTGCAAGCAGAGGTCGAAGATGCGCAGGTTGCGGTCAGAGGCTGTCGAAGGCTGGGGGCTGAGTGCTGGGGGCTGAGGGTTCATTTCATGCACCGTCGCGTTTTGCGACCCCCTTTCAACCTCATACCCGTTTTGGGTAGCAGGTTTCACCTCGCGCTGCTTGCACAGTTCCTCTTCATCGATATAAAGAAGGTACGCGCGAGGGACGATGAACGAACAGCGGGCGTAGTCCTTCACGCTTCCGTCGTAGTCGCTGTCGCCCAACTGTTCTGACATCCACTTCTGAGCCTGGGCAAGGGTCATGCCTTGCGGCATCTCGAAGATGAGTCGCAGGCCTTCTGTCGATGGGGTTACGTGAGCCATCACAATGCCCAACTCAGCACAACGTTCACGAACCATTGTGTTGAAATAACCACAGGGGTCACTTATATGGTCAATGTCATACATTGACAGTCCAGAGGGTACAGCCGACTTGTTCTGACGCACACCATCAGTAAAGGTGGCATGTGGTGTCAGCACCATCAGCTGCTGCTTCCTGTCGCGTTTGTAGACTTCAAAGTCCTCGCGACACATCTCACCTCGTTTCACCTGCTCAAGGGCGTCTTCGATGTCAGCGCAAATCTTGGCTGTCTTCTCCGAGTCCATAGCGGCATAGAGGTTCTCAAGGGTGCAGGGCGTTACGCTGCTTTTAACGCTGGGGCTAAAGCCCATCATGGTAGTTGTTGTTGCTTCCATATACATTATTTTTTATTAGCGGTTAATACTGTTTTGCGATTGCCTGGCGAGGGCGCCTCTCGCTCGGTTTTCGCAAGTGCAAAATTACTAATAAAAATAATGCATTTTCCTCAGAGACAGTTAAATCTGACCTTCGGAAGGTTTTTGGAAGACGTTAGGATGGTGTTGGATGAAGACTGTCACTCCTTGGAATGTCGTTGGCAACATTTTGGTTTTTTACTAAATGATGGAGGTGATTTTCCTGCTCAATATGGGGGCGAAGCGCAGGGCTATCTGGTGGCAGAGGTCACGGTTGGTGGCCTTTTTGGGGTTGAGGTGCGACTGTCCTGACCAAGTGTGATATGTATCGTCGCGATCTCTCATGATGTCATAGTCGCCATTCTTGCGAACGGTGTCGCGCCCCTTGCCAGGTATCATGGAGCAGATGATGGCATCGAAGCGGTTCACGGAGATGTTTGCCAGCAGGATGTTCTCGTCAATCATGACGCGCATGACCAACGCCCACGTCCAGTTCTCTTCGTTGTTGACTATCTTCTCGTTGATGTCCTGTATGATGGCGATAAGCTGCTCAGCCTTCTCGCCCTGGCGATACTGCTGATAGAACTCCTTGGGCATGTGCTGGGCGTCAATCAACTGTTCCCCTGCAATACGACGGACGGCCTGCAAGCCCTCGTCGTCCATGCCTTCGTGCTCAGCCCATGACTGAATCAGTTCCACGTAAGGCTTGCGCTGGTTTTCGGTATGCTTCGCCTGCGCATGTCCTACCACGAACTCAACGGGTATCGGCGTCAGTTGTGTCAGTGTTTTCTTCATCACTTAGTATTCCTGACGTTTGTTCAACTTCTCAATGACATCTTCCAATTCCATATCGTGCGTCATGAATTCAATTCGCGAGACCTCATCGTGGAAGAATCCCTTGTAGCACGACAACTGATAATGCAAATCATTGTAGATTTCGTCAGCAGTACCCTCAGCCTCGAAGTAGAAACCATTGAAGCGGTTGCTTTTCACGCGATAGTAACGGGGCTCCTCCCATGAGGCGCTCAGTGGTGTGATGAACAAGGTTATCGTATAATCCAGGCATGGGAGCTCCTCGCCCGTCTTCTCGTCTTTCTCCACGGGCATCTTAATCGTGCAGCCCAGCAGCCTCATGCGCTCCAGGATATATTCAGGGCCGGCAGGGTCCAGCTGTTGATAGTCGTACTCGATGATTTTCATGACCCACCCCAGGTTCGTAGCACCCTCCTTCGGACACAGCACGCGGCAGTCGTCCAAGTCGGCCACCACCATCTTGCCAGCGGGATATTCCTCACCTTGGTCGATGACGGGATAGGAAACGGTGTCCATCATCTCCCCCTGTTCATCTTCCGTCCAAGTCACCATCGTAGCGATGTGGCGACCCACCAAGCCCCCAGCGTATATCACCTGATAGGGCGCATCCAGTTTCAGCAGTTTCGATTTCATGCATGCAAAGTTACGAAAAGTCGAGAGAAGAACAAAAGCGAAGCGATTTTGGAAGATTAACGCAATTCGGCCTGAAATATAGGCAAGACGGTGAAGAACGAGGAAGTACAATTGGGGGCTGAAAGCAAATTGGGAAAGATTGGTGAAGGAGTTAGGTTGCCAAATCGTAACCTCATTTAGCCATCTCCTTCATCTTTATGACGAAACTATTGAAGCTCGTCAGCAGTTCTTCGACGAGCGAAGCGGCAAGCCGATTACCTCGTAGGTACTGCGCTCAATTGATATTACTTCCATGTCTGTTTAGTTTTTGTAATTTGCGCACAAAGGTACATTATGATTTCCAGATAGACCGATTCTGAAAATTCCCTATTGTGAAATAACACTTCAGGGAAACAAAAACCTAATGTTTGCCGAGCTTGCTCATCAGAAAGCAGACAAGCATCTTTGTGTGGCACTCCACAGAAAAGTGCGTATTAGGCTACACCCTTCTACGGGAACTGTTTGCGGTATGGCAAGCAAAAGGGGATAACAGTGACCGCTATTGTGGCATATGTTCATAAAAAACTCTAAAAAAAGAACTATCTTCTTTGCCGAATGAATATTTTTCACTATCTTTACACCCAAATAATAAATTTGAAAGATATGCAAGACGTAAATCGCCTAAAAATTGTACTCGTAGAACAGAAGAAAACCAACAAATGGTTATCAGAAGCATTGGGGGTAAATCCTTCCACAGTTTCCAAATGGTGTACGAACTCTTCTCAACCAGACCTCGAAACCATTGTAAAGATCTCAAAATTATTGGGGGTAGGGATAGAAGAACTATTTAACAAGAAATTCATGGATTCTATCTAATATGGTATATCACTATTATTCAAATTTGTAAGTATGAAGACAATTAATTTATTCGTATTGACCGTTATTTTTTTAGCAATCGCGGCATGTGCCTCAAGTGATAGAGAGACAAATATAGAAAGTAAGGAACTATACAGAATCCAAGTTGGAGGAAAATGCGGTTTCATCAATGAGAATGGAAAACTCGTTATAGAGCCTCAATTTGATAGAGCATATTTCTTTTTTAGCGATAGTGTTTGTTTTGCTCAGGTTGGGGAAAGAAAAGGGCTAATTAATTCAAATGGAGAATATATAGCAGAATTGGATACCACGATCAACTGGATATATGAGTTCAAAAACAATGTAGCAGAATTTATTACCAACAACGGAAAACAAGGTGTCATTAGCAAATCTGGCGAAATAATTCTTCCTGCAATTTACAAGGATATTTTAAGAGATGGCGACAATGGTTTCATCGTAATGGACACACTTGAGAATATGGGATACATAAATAATCAAGGTGACTTTATCATACCATGTAAATATGATGTTGTCCATCAATTCAATGAAGGATTGACAATGGTTGCTACAAGTAGCAAATGTGGTTATGTTGACCCCACAGGAACTTGGATTATTGATTCTATATATGACGATGCAAGAGATTTCGGCAACGGATTGGCACGTGTAAAAAGAAACAAAAAATGGATGTTTATCGACCATAACGGAAAAGAAGTTGATAAATTCCATTTTGATGAGATTCTAACAGGCTTTACTTGTAATCGTGCATTTATTAAAAAAGACAACAGAATTGAATTAATTGACAAGAATGGGAAAAAGATTGCAAACATTGATGCGGATTCTGTATATGGTTACCATGATGGTTATGCAACGTTCCAAAAGAATAGAAAGTATGGAAAGTTGGATAGCACGGGAGTTGTTGCTATTCCCCCAAAATATGAAAATCTATTCCGAACAGAAAAGGGACTATCCATATTTACGAAGAATAAAAAACAGGGAATAATTGATTCTGCTGGCCAAGTCATTATTGAAGCTAAACATGATATAGTGCATAATGATAATCATCTTACTCTTTTGTTGTGTATTGATGGAGATCGAGTGACCTATTATGACAGAAACGGGAAACTGATTTGGAAAGATATGCAAGGAACAAATTTTGTATGGCCAGAAAATCCCACAAAAGATGACTATATAAGGTACTTCGATTCTCGGTTATCAGAACTTGACCCGATAGAAGGCCTCTATTTCGTGACTTATAATAATATTGCTGTTGATAGGAATACAGATCATGTTTCTTCTAATGGTTCCATGTCAAGATTTGTTGCTATAGTACGTTCTTTAGATATCAATGAATTTCTAGCATATGATATTTCTGAAAGTAAGAATGGCTTGTGGAAAAGTTGGGAAAAGAAATTTGTCCAAATTGGAGAAGCTAACGTATATGCGGTTGTTAATAGCGGGGCGTCATCTGGTGCAGAAGATGGAAAATTAATACTCGAAGATCCATATAAATTTGAAGTCTCATTGAGACAAGGGGGGAACAACTATTACAACTGGTACCTTAAATGTGAATTTATTAAGGATTATCCTTCTACAGATATTTATGAACAAGTACAAAAAGTAGATTGGACAGGTACGGGATTTGCGATAGCCGATGGCTATATAGCAACCAATTATCATGTTACCAATGGTGCTAGAACTATCAAAATCCGTGGTGTGAACGGAGACATGGAGGAATCTTATAGAGGATATTTGGTGGCATCGGATAGAAATCATGATTTGGCTATTATCAAGATTGTAGACAAGAGATTTGATGGATTCGATGATATCCCTTATTGTCTTGGGAAGAGTGTGCCAGAGGTTGGCAATGAAATCTTTGTCCTCGGTTATCCCATGACTGAAACCATGGGAAAGGAAATAAAATTGACTGATGGAATTATCAGTGCTGCATCTGGTTACAAAGGTGACAAATCTATGTACCAAATCTCAGCTGCTGTGCAACCAGGTAATAGTGGAGGCCCCCTATTTAATAATGATGGCAATGTCATTGGCATTGTCTGTGCCAAACATTCTGACGCAGAAAATGCGAATTATGCTATTAAAGTTTCATATCTTCTCAGTCTCATTAATAGTACTGACCTTGGTTCCAAATTACCTAAAAGCAACAATGTTGACTCAAAATCTATATCAAAGATAGTAAAGCAAGTCCAGCCATTCGTTTATATGATAGAATGCAGTACTCACTAACTAAAAATATAACAATATTGAAATATCTATTTATAGCAGAATGAAGAAAAAATGGCTTCTCATATTGGTATCTTTAGTGCTAATTACATTTGGCTATATCTTATTGCAAAACTACAATCGAATTTTTTCCGTACAATTGTCCGATTCAGATTCATTAGACATCCCAAAAACAAATATAAAAACCGACAAAAGGCTGGAGTTTAGTAACACAGGATCTACCTGGAGAGATAGCAAGGGAGATGAGTATCCTGTATATATGGCATATAAAGGTTCGTGTTTCGTCATAAAAACCTCCAAGAGTGGCGAAGAGTATAGGGCGTATCTTGGTGAAGAAGCTTCTGAGCAGATCAACAAAGAATTAAGCAATCGCAAAAGCAACGATGTTGTCGTACAGGATACTGTATCCTCGTTTTTGGGGAAACCAATTGTAATAAACGATAAGATTTATGATCAGATATCGGCAATCGCAACTCAAGATAAGATGCTATCGTATAGTGACAGTATTATTCAAATAGGAAATGTGAGATGGCGCGTAAACTTGAAGTCTGATAACATCGTATTGATGACCTCTGTTCAGCCAGACGATCCAAAAATGAAACAAGTGGTCAAATACATAACTGGCATCTATGGTAAACCGTATGAAAATGAAGAAGATGGCTATGACATAAAATGGTCATCGCCAGATAATACATCAGATACATTCAGACCTCATAGCACCTTTGTTCATCTTCGTCGTGTTCATTCAGAAGAAGGAGGTACTTTTTTATTTTTCAAATAATTGGTATGAAGAAGATTGGAATAATAATAGCCAAAAGCAATAAAATCATCTGGGAATCTGCATATACGGAATATAATAACTAATTTTGCAAACGAATTAAGATATGGCACTGGCAATAAACATAGAAGACCTGCTGAATAAGCAGAAGATTGAGTCCAACAGGATTGAGTTCAAGAAAGGTTGGAATCCGGCAAGCATATACCATAGTGTTTGCGCTTTCGCCAATGATTTTAATGATCTTGGGGGTGGTTACATCCTTGTGGGTGTGGATAGTGATGATGATACAGGTATGGCTATCCGTCCCGTGGAAGGTGTACCCGTTGAGAAAATTGATGGTATTCTTCAGGAGATGGTGGGATACAACAATAAGATGTCACCTTACTACATGCCCAGGACGAGCGTTGAAGGGGTGGATGGCAAACAAGTACTGGTGATATGGTGTCCTGCTGGTATCAACAGGCCGTATTCAGTTCCAGAGAATGTGACAGCGAAGAACGGAAGCAAGGAATACTTCTACATTCGAAGTGGAACGAGCAGCATTATAGCCAAGGGGGAGGTCTTGGATGAACTGCGCGAACTGGCCAGTCGTATTCCATTTGACGAACGAGGCAACCCGGATATCAAGTTGGAGGACATTTCTACGCTATTGCTTCGCGAGTATCTGGTAAAGGTGGGTAGTAAACTTGCTAACGAACTATATGAACGACCGCTCAGCGAGATTTTGGAGCAAATGGACTTGTTTGTTGGGCCATCAGAGAATCGTATGCTGAGGAATGTGGCTGCTATGATGTTCTGCGAGAATCCCAGCAAGTTCTTCAAGCGGACACAGGTGGAGGTTGTTTTCTTCCCTGAAGGTCGATTGGCAAACCCTAACAATATCTACGAAGCTCCTATTATCACAGGCTCCGTCACACAGATTATTGAGCGGACGCTGGAGTATCTGAATCGCATGGTGGTGATGCAAACCATCATCAAACCAAAGAACGACAACCACAGTATCAAGTTCTATACTTATCCTTACCAAGCATTAGAAGAGAGTATTACGAACTCGCTCTATCATCGCGATTATCGGGAGTGGGAGCCTGTGGTAATAACGGTAGAACCCAAGGGCATTACCATACAAAATGTGGGTGGCCCAGATCGTAGCATCCCTTCTGCCGACATCAATCGTGGAGAGTTGCTTATTTCCAAGCGGTACCGTAACCGTCGATTGGGTGAATATTTGAAGGAACTGGAACTGACCGAAGGACGAAGCACAGGTATTCCTACCATCCAGAATGTGCTGAAGGCCAATGGCTCGCCTCGCGCCATCGTCGTCACAGATGAAGAGCGAACTTTCTTCCGCATCACCATCCCTTGCCATGAAGAAGCTGGTAATATTATAGCGGACATTGTCAGCAGAGATGCCACAAAATTACCAAATGGCATAAAAGATGGCATAAAAGATGGCATAAAAGAACCGACTGTGCGTCAGCAACTTATCGTAAACTTGATAAATCAAGATGACACAATAACCACAGCTATTTTGGCACAAAAGACAGGTTTGTCTCAAAGGACTCTTATGAGAGAACTTACCGCCTTACAAGCAAAGGGATTCCTAACCCGTGAAGGTGGGCGTAAAGATGGTAAATGGGTAATACTTAATGTAAACAAATAATTTGCGAAGGTAATATCAAATAATGCAATCTACGTCGCTGACAATATTAGTTATAGACAATCTAGCTTCGATCCCTGATATTACTAATATTTGGAAAGATATAAACAATTAAAATGATTTGAACATGACAACTTCAGAAATTATAAGCAAAATCTTTGATGGCACTTGTATGCTATTTTTAGGTTCAGGGTTTTCTTTTGGTGCAACTAATAGTAATCCGAAAAATTCTCAATTTAAAGGAGCCGGAACTCTTGCAAATATGTTGTTAGATGACGCAGGCTATCCAAGTAGAACAAATGATTTACGTAAAGCATCTTCTGCATATCTGAGAAGAAAAACTCCAGAAGAATTGATAGCATTGTTAACACAAGAATTTCATGCTACTTCAATATCAGAATCCCATGATTATATAGGAAGTCATAACTGGTTTCGTATATATACTACCAATTATGACAATATCATGGAACTGTCATATAATAAAGCTTCAAAAAGATTGATGCCAATAACTTTATCTTCACCCCATAGAAAGAATGAGGATTATCGACAATATTGTGTTCATCTCAATGGCTATATAGATTCACTTACACCAGATAAGTTAGACAATGAGTTTAAACTTACATCAGCTAGTTATTTAACAGAAGATTTTGCCAAGTCTGATTGGTTTGAAATATTCAAGTCAGATATTGCTGCATGCGATGCCTTGATATTCATTGGGTTCTCAATGGATTATGATTTAGATTTGGCGAGGATAATTGTTTCAAGTGCTATCAAACACAAAACTATATTTGTTGTAAAACCAGATGAAGATGAATTAAATATAAGTAGTTTGTCTGACTTTGGAACCGTTCTAAATTTGGGACTTGATGGATTTGTGCAATTGGTAAAAGATGAAAAAAAGAAGTATTCGCCATCTGTCACTAAGCTTTTCGCTCCTATTAGTTTTTATAAACCAATTGTTAATAGAAATGTTCCTACATTAAGAGATGCAGACTTTTACCAGTTGATATTAAACGGATATATGGATGAGCATTTAGCCTTCCATTCTTTAATTAATGGTAGTTTATATCCATATTTAATTTGCCGTGACAAACTTCAAGAATGTATTACAGATATCAAAAACGGAGCCCATAGTATTTTGATTGAATCTTCTCTTGGTAATGGAAAATCTATATTTTTAAATGAGCTAGAATTATTGCTGGCACAAGAAGGAAAAGATGTTTTTGTATATGATAAATATACAACTAGAGCAGTATCGGAAATTGCGGAAATATGTGAACGATTCCCGGACTCCATAGTTTTTTTCGATGATTATCATTCTTCGCGCGATCAAGTGAAAGCACTACGTAATTACTCAAGGGATATATGTGTTGTCACATCAGAACGAAGATCTCTTCATGAGGTAATATTTGACGAAATAGAGGATGTACTAGGCGAAGATTATAACATCATCAAAATTGACAAGTTAACAGATTGCGAAATCCAACAATTAGATGGGTTGTTAGACAGATATTCTCTATGGACTGATCTAAGTGCTTCAACAGACAGACTTGCGTATATAAAAAATGTATGTGAAAAAGAATTGTGTCGTGTTATTCTAAGCAGAATAAGTAGCCCATATCTTACATCAAAAATAAAAAACACTCTTTCTGAAATTGCAAAGAACAAGGCATTTGAAGATGCTTTTAAATACTTAATGGTAGCCGAATGTTTTCATATTCGCTTTTCTATCATGGATTTAGCTACTTGGGTTGGTGCTGATTTATTGAATAAACCAAGTTTCCGGCAGAATCTAACTATTAAAGAGTTTGTTGACATTGAAAATACTGACATTAAATTTAAATCATCTATTGTTGCAAGATATATACTTACAACGCTCTATTCACCACGAGATGTAGTTAATGTCCTAATACAATTGGTTAAGCGCTTAGATATTGCATCAAAATATTCAACTCAAAACAGAAATCGGCTGATTACATTTGTCAATTTCACGACTATTCAGTCATGCTTGAATCTTAAAGATAATGCATGGAAAATGGAGATGTTCCGTTTTTATGAAACCATAAAAGATTGCGATTTTTGCAAAACTAATGTCGATTTCTGGCTACAATATGCAATTGCAAGATTGTATAATAGAGAATATCTGATATCAAAGACTTTATTTGATAAATGTTATTCCCTTGCAAATGCACTTCAAAATTACAAGACATACAAGATTGACAACCACTATTGCCGTTTCCTTTTAGAGAATGAGATAGAGAACGGAACGGTTGGCACATGTATGGAAGCGTTTAGACATGCACATGAAATACTTTCGAACACTCACCCTGGGGATGAGAAAAAACATTATCCATATAAAGTCACTGGTCTGTACAAAAAATTCTACGACAAATACAAGGATGCATTAACAGAAAAAGAGCTAAAAGAATTTAAACAGTCTTGTCTTGAGATGATAGAAAAATGTCAATCTTATATGAATAGTGATGATTGTACAAATTACAAATTAGTTAAAGAAACCAAATCAAAGTTGGAGCAAATAATAGTTAACTAATAATTGTCAGATTGTGCCATTAATATTGTGCAAACAACAAAGTTTGCCCAACAATACTGAGCAAAGGACAAGCAGAATAGGAAAGGACAATCATGCATTCTTTTTAGGTTGTATACTGTGTATCGTAAAATTACAATGATTGCCTAGTGTTGGAAAATTCTGGCATACCATGCCCTTATGAGGAAGATCTATAAAAAGCCCGTAACCTTCGCATCCAAAATATGCTTTGCATGGTAGGCTTTGGTGAGAATGTCGGCTCTGGATTCCCAAAGATTATCGCAGCATGGAAAGAAACAAATTGGGGCGAGCCACAGCTGATGAACAAATTGGATGTTGACGAAGTGGAACTTGTACTGCCTGTGCCATCAGTTAAGCCAAGCACGACAGAGTTGTTTAATGGGTTCTCTATAAAGTTGCCTGAAAGGTTGTCTATAAGGTTATCTAAAGAGTTGTCTAAAGGGTTATCTGAAACTGCCGCTAACATATATAAGATGATATATGCAGATAATTATATCACAAGAAGTGATATTGCGAATAGAATCGGAATATCTGTAACAGCAGTCCAAAAGCATATCAATAAACTTAAATCATTGAGATTCATTGACCGTGACGGATCTACAGGTCATGGTAGTTGGATAATAATAGAGTGAGATAATCGACATGTCATTACGGTAGAGGGACGTAGCCTAATACGCACTTTTCTGGCATGTGCCACAAAAGGTGCTGCAGTCTGTTTAGTGAGTGGCGAGCAAGCTCAGAACAAAAAGATGTGAATAGATTTGGTTCTTTCGAAAGAAATGATTACCTTTGCACCCGATGATGAACCATAGTACGGCTGGTGGCTCATCGTCTGGTGTTCATTGAATGCATTTCATAGCAGAATGTGGAATTGAGTACGGTTGCCAAATCGTAACCCAGATTTTCCTCAATCCCCCAGACAGCCTTTATACAAAGAAAAGCTGAGAAATCTTCCAAAGTTACGAAAAGTCGAGAGAAGAACAAAACAAATTTGTTTGTTTTTTTCTTCCGAGATGGAGTAACTTCCTCACGAAGTGAAAAAGTTACGGAAAAAGCTTGTAAAAGCGAAGCGATTTTGGAAGATTAACGCAATTTTCTTCACAAACACACTTCATTCGTTATTGACAGTGTCATTACTTGTGACAGCTTCATAGAGATTGATCTGCCTGATGTCAGGAACCTTTTTCATCTTT
>CACXAG010000002.1 GCA_902765585.1 uncultured Prevotellaceae bacterium | reverse complement strand
CATCGTAGACCTCGGCCCGCTCGGCAAGATTTACCCGTCGTGCTCCAGCGGCTGGTTCGAGAAGGCAGAGGACATCAAGCTCTCTGACGTCAAGCCGCAGCTGTACTTCCGTGCCGGCGACGAGTTGGAGGCTGCCATCAAGTCGGCTAAGCTCGTTTGGGCCAAGGGCAGCGAGGACGAGGAAGAAGAGGAGGGTGGCGACACGCCGTCAGGCGGCGACGAGCCCGGCGGTGACACCCCGACGCCCACGCCCGATCCGACTCCCGACCCCAGCGGCGACAGTGACACCCCGGGGGAGGATTAGAAACGAATGAGCTTAATGGGACTTTTTAGAGTAGTCCGGCATAAAAGATATTAAAAAGGTGGGCTGACGTTTGGTCAGTCCGCTTTTTTTTCGTAATTTTGCCATGAATAAGTCAAACAGTAAATACAAACTAATTAAAACAGAAAATATGAACAAGAGTGAACTGAAACCGGCTGCCGTCTTCGAGCAATTTGCGAAGATTAACCAGATTCCACGCCCGTCGAAGCGTGAGGACAAAATGATAGCTTACCTGAAGGAGTGGGGCGAGAGCCACGGACTGCCCACCAACGTCGACGAGACGGGCAACGTCATCATCCGCAAGGCCGCCACACCAGGCATGGAGAACCGCAAGACGGTCATCCTGCAGAGCCACATGGACATGGTGTGTGACAAATTGGTAGACTACGAGATAGACTTCGACCGCGACCCCATCAAGACCTACATCGACGGCGAGTGGCTGACGGCCGAGGGCACCACGCTGGGCGCCGACGACGGCATCGGCTGCGCCATAGAGCTGGCGCTGCTGGACGCGGACAATATTGAACACGGACCGATTGAGTGCGTCTTCACCCGCGACGAGGAGACGGGACTGACCGGTGCCGAGGGCATGAAGGCCGGATTCATGACCGGCGACTTCCTCATCAACCTCGACTCCGAGGACGAGGGCGAGATGTTCGTCAGCTGTGCCGGCGGACGAAATACCACTGCCAAATTTTCCTTCACCCGCGAGGAGGCTCCCGCCGGCAGCTTCTTCCTGAAGGGCTCGCTGAAGGGACTCGTCGGCGGCCACTCGGGCGACGACATCAACAAGCAGCGCGCCAACGCCATCAAGCTGCTGGGACGCTTCCTCTTCCAGACCTTGAACCGCTATCAAAATGTCCGCCTTGCACAGTTCCATAGCGGCAAGCTCCATAACGCTATCCCCCGCGACGGATATTTTGTGATTGCCGTCCCCAACGACGTCAAGGAGAACGTCAAGGCCGACTGGAACGTCTTCGCCGCCGACGTCGAGGAGGAATTCCACGTGGCCGACACGCAGATGGTATGGGCCATGGAGAGCACCGACGCCGAGCCCGTCATCGAGGCCCAGGTGGCCCGCAACTTCATCTATGCCCTGCAGGCCGTCGACAACGGCATCTATGCCATCTGTCAGGACCCGGAGCTGAACGGACTCGTTGAGACCTCCAGCAACATCGCCAGCGTCCACTCCACGGAGAACGCCATCGACATCCTCTCCAGCCAGCGCTCCAACGTCATGTCCAACCTCGACAACATGTGCGCCACCATCCAGGCCGTCTTCCAGCTGGCCGGCGCCGAGGCCAAGAGCAGCGACGGCTATCCCGCCTGGAAGATGCGTGCCCACAGCGACCTGCAGCGCATCGTCATCGACAGCTACAAAAAGCTCTTCCATAAGGACCCCATCGTCCGCGGCATCCATGCCGGACTCGAGTGCGGACTCTTCTCCGAGCGCTATCCTAACCTCGACATGATTTCCTTCGGTCCCACGCTGCGCTATGTCCATACGCCCGACGAGCGCCTGCACATTCCCACCGTCCAGATGGTCTGGGACCACCTGCTGGACGTCCTGAAGAACATCCCCGCGAAATAAAAGGGTCATTGCAAGGTGCGCTATTTCATTTGGTTTGGCTATGATGGTACGCAGTACCACGGTTGGCAGATACAGCCCAACGGCGTGACAGTGCAGAGCGAATTGCAGCGCTGCCTGTCGCTGCTGTTGCGCGAGGCCATCGACATCGTCGGTGCTGGCCGCACGGATGCCGGCGTGCATGCGCGCCGCATGGCGGCCCACTTCGATACGGACCAGCCCTTTGACGCCGCCGTGCTGGCGAAGAAGCTGAACGGCCTGCTGCATCAGGACATTGCCGTCTATCGCATCGAGCCCGTGGCCCCAGACATGCATGCCCGCTTCTCGGCTTGCGCGCGTACCTATTATTATTATATACACACGCGTAAGGACCCCTTCCTGCGACAGTATTCCTTGGAGACTCACTACCAGCTGGACTTTGCCCGCATGAACGAGGCCGGCCGCATACTGCTGGAGTACGAGGACTTTGGCGCGTTCTGCAAGGCCGGCTCCGACGTCAAGACCACCATCTGTCACGTCACCGTGGCCGAGTGGGTGCAGACGTCCGAGACGACGTGGTACTTCCGCATTACCGCCAACCGCTTCCTGCGCAACATGGTGCGTGCCGTGGTCGGGACGCTGATAGAGGTAGGGCGGGGTAGGATGTCGCTCGACGACTTCCGCGCCGTCATCGAAGGCAAGAAGCGCACGCAGGCCGGCGAGTCCATGCCCGCCAAGGCACTCTTCCTGGAGAACGTCGCCTATCCAACCGAAAAATTGTAAAATAGTAAATTGTAAATAGTCAAATTGTCAAATACCATGGCTTGGCTGATTTTGGCGTTTATGTCGGCAGCGCTGTTAGGCTGCTACGATTCCTTCAAGAAAGAGGCACTGAAGGGCAATGCCGTTCTGCCCGTCTTGTTTCTGAACACGCTGTTCTCGTCGCTCATCTTCCTGCCGTTCATCGTGCTGAGCGCTACCACCGACACCCTTGACGGCTCCATGTTCCAGGTGGCTTCCGGCGGTTGGGAACAGCATAAGTACATCGTGCTCAAGGCGCTCATCGTGCTCTCCAGCTGGGTGCTGGGCTATTTCGGCATGAAGCACCTGCCGCTGACCATCGTGGGACCTATCAATGCCACACGACCCGTGATGGTGCTGGTGGGAGCGCTGCTGGTGTTCGGCGAGCGGCTGAACCTGTGGCAGTGGGCGGGCGTGCTGCTGGCCGTGATGTCGTTTCTGATGCTGAGCCATAGCGGCAAGAAGGAGGGCATCGACTTCAAGCGCGACCACTGGATATGGATGATAGTAGGAGCGGCGGCATTGGGTGCCGTCAGCGGACTGTACGACAAATACCTGATGGCGTCGCCTGCCGACGGCGGCATCGGACTGGACCGCATGATGGTGCAGTCGTGGTACAACATCTACCAGTGCTTCATGATGCTGGCCATGCTGCTGTTGCTGTGGTGGCCCAAGCACAAGGAGACGACGCCCTTCCACTGGCAGTGGTCCATCATCGGCGTGAGCATCTTCCTCTCCACCGCCGACTTCCTGTATTTCTACTCGCTCTCATTGCCCGATGCCATGATCAGCATCGTGTCCATGATTCGCCGAGGAAGCGTTGTGGTCAGCTTCCTGTTTGGGGCAATGTTCTTCCATGAGAAGAACCTCAAGGCCAAGGCTGTCGACCTGGCATTAGTCCTGTTGGGAATGGTCTTCCTCGCTATCGGCTCCGCGTAGGAAAATGTTCGGGGGGGTTACTCGCTATCGGCTCCGCGTAGGAAAATGTTCGGGGGGCTTACTCGCTATCGGCTCCGCGTAGAATGATGCTCGTGGCGCCGAGGGTGAAGAGCGTGCCGTCCTCGATGATGCGGCGTTCGCGCGGCTGCAATTCCACGTCGCCCACAAACGTCCCCGTGTTGCTGTTGTTGTCCTGCAGCGTGTAGCGCAATCCTCCGCGCTTGTCGCGACTGACGGTAATGGTGCAGTGGTTCAGGTCCACGCTGGGGTCGACGGTCTCGAAGGGGGCATTGATGGGATTGCCCTTCTGGTAGCGCCCAATGACATTGTCGCCCATGTGGAGGGGGATGACCTGCTTGAAGTGGAACACGTTCTCGATGACGACAATGCTGCCGCATGCTTTGGCAAACTCCTGCTCGTCGGGGTTCTCTTCCTTCTGGGTATTGTTCAGTTTGGAGACGCCAATGCGTATGCCAAACTCACGGCCGCACTCGTCGCACTTGAACACCAGCGACGAGCCAGCAGCATATTTTGTTTCATCAAAGATGATATAATGGTCGCACTTGGGACACCTGACTCGCTTCATGAGACTATGCTTTGAACTTGTAAATTCGTGAGGCTTTGTAAATTCGTGAGGCTATACTTTGATCTTGTAAACCCAGGCTTCTGCAAACTCCTTCGTACCATTCAGCCTGTTGAGCTGCTGGTAAGCCTCACCTTCTGTGGCATAGCTGCCATAGACAACACGTACAATATTGTTGTGCTCATAGACGCGAGCATCAGTATAACCCTTCTGGTGCAGCTGGTCGACAAAATACTCCGCATTCGACTTCTTTACCTGGCTGGCCAATACGAGGCAGTAGGTAGGTGCGACGGGCTGGGGAGTTGCGATGGAGTCCTGAACCGCTGCTTCAGCCTGCTTGACGGAATCGACAGCGGCGGCATTATCGATAGCGGCAGTATCCTTCTGTGCAACGATGGCAGGGGCGACGCTGCTGTCCTTCGGCATGGAAAGCGTTGCGATGCTGCTGCGCAACTGGCTCATGTCGCGAGTGTCCAGATTGCTGTTGGCAATGGGGGTAGCCGTCAGGAAGAAAACAATGACGGCTGCTGCCACGGCTACGGCATTGCGTATCCACGACAGTTTGATCTCGATAGCGCGGTCACCATCCGACTGGTCTGTGAAATCCAACAGGGCGGGAGCGTTGTCTGACGAGCTCGTTTCGTCGCTGGCGTTGTTACTGTTGGCGCTGGGCTGGGTGTTAGCGATAGGCTGCGTGCTGTTGATGGACTGCGTGCTGGCGACAGTATCGTAATGCTTGTCCTTCAGGCGCATCATCGTCGTGCCCTCCAAGCCATACAACTCTGGTGACAATACGCCAGCCTCAATAGGAGTGAAAATATAGCTGCCTTCGTTGTTGACCGCCAGCGTGCCGATGTTCTCCAGCATATATTCACCCTTGCTCCTCAGTATTTCGCGCAGTTCATTGACTTCGCTTTCTATGCGGCGGAGCGCCTCGGGATAGCTGATGTCATAGGCGTTGACATACGATTGGGCTAACAACGAGTCGTTGATCTGCAGTTGCGGATTGAATCCCAGCGTCCTTTGGGGAGGCTGGAAAGTATAGTCTTCCTCATTGTAACTTGCATTGATGTAGTGAGTTACAAATCCACCAAAGCCAGGAACAATGACGCAGTCGTTGTCCAGCAACAGAATCTCGATATGTCTTTCTATTTCAATCACGAGTGCAAAATTACAAATTTTTTGCGGAATAGGCAAGCGTATGACAAAAAAAAATTGTAACTTTGCAGCCTGAAAAGACTATTTGTTAGAGGAGATGGAATATATAGAAACTGCAATCAAAGGCGTTTACCTGATTGAGCCACGCGTATTTACCGATGGCCGAGGCTACTTTTTCGAGAGTTGGAAACAAGCTGAGTTCAACGCCAGCGTTGCTCCTATAGACTTTATACAGGACAATGAATCTAAGTCCAGCTATGGTGTCTTGCGTGGTTTGCACTACCAGAAAGGTGAGTTCTCGCAGGCCAAACTGGTGCGTGTCATCAAGGGTAGGGTGCTTGACGTGGCAGTGGACATCCGTCGCAGCAGTCCTACGTTCGGACAGCACATTATGGTGGAGCTGAGCGAGGAGAACAAGCGGCAGCTTTTTATTCCCCGTGGTTTTGCCCATGGTTTTCTGGTGCTCTCGCCCGAGGCCATATTTACTTATAAAGTAGATAATGTATATGCGCCCCAGGCTGAGGCCGGCATCCGCTGGAACGATCCTACGCTGAATATCCAATGGCCGATAGACATCAGTCAGGTGATGACCAGCGAGAAGGATTTGAAGCAGCCCCTCTTGCAGGATGCAGTACTTTTTGAATAATGATAACTTATTACAACTTTAAAAACGTATGAATATAGCAATTGTAGGAACAGGATATGTTGGATTGGTTTCTGGAACGTGTTTTGCAGAAACGGGTGCCCATGTTGTTTGTGTCGATACCGACGAGAGTAAGATAGAGCGGCTGAAGGATGGCCAAATACCCATCTATGAGCCCGGACTGGACGAGATGGTGAAGAAAAACGTGAGTGCTGGACGCTTGTCTTTTACCACCGACTTGGCCTCTGTGCTTGACGACGTGCAGATTGTGTTCTCGGCTGTCGGCACGCCTCCTGACGAGGATGGATCGGCAGACCTGAAGTATGTGCTGCAGGTAGCGCGGACTATCGGACAGAACCTGAACCATTATGTGGTGGTGGTCACCAAGTCTACTGTTCCTGTGGGCACAGCCCGCAAGGTCAGGAAAGCCATTGAGGAAGAGTTGGCCAAGCGTGGAATGAGTGACATGGAGTTTGATGTCGCCAGTAATCCGGAATTCCTCAAGGAGGGTAATGCCATCAAAGACTTTATGTCTCCCGACCGCGTAGTAGTAGGTGTGGAGAGCGAGCGCGCCAAGAAGGTGCTGACCAAGCTGTATAAGCCATTCCTGCTCAATAATTTCCGCGTCATCTTTATGGATATTCCCTCAGCAGAGATGACCAAGTATGCTGCCAACTCGATGCTGGCTACCCGTATCTCGTTCATGAATGATATTGCCAACCTATGCGAACGTGTGGGGGCTGACGTGAACATGGTGCGTGCCGGTATTGGTGCTGACACGCGAATCGGACGCAAATTCCTCTATGCCGGCTGCGGCTATGGCGGTTCTTGTTTCCCCAAGGACGTCAAGGCACTTATCAAGACTGCCGACCAGAACGGCTACTCGATGGAAGTGCTGAAGGCCGTTGAACGTGTCAACGAACGTCAGAAGAGTATTCTGTTTGAAAAGCTTGTAAAGGCTTTCGGCAGCAAGGAGGCGTTGAAAGGCAAGATCATTGCCATGTGGGGACTGTCGTTCAAGCCTGAAACCGATGACATGCGTGAGTCCACGGCATTGGTGATGATTCAGTTGCTGCTGGATGCCGGTTGCCAAATTCGGGCTTACGACCCAGTAGCTATGCCTGAGTGCAAGCGCCGCATCGGTGATGCCGTCAAATATTGTAACGACATGTATGATGCCGTGTTGGATGCCGACGCCCTGTTGCTGCTCACCGAGTGGAAGGAGTTCCGTCTGCCTACGTGGGCTGTCATCCGTAAGGCCATGAACCATCCGCTTGTCATCGACGGCCGTAACATCTTCGACGTGGAAGACCTCGAGGAGAATGGCTTTGAATACCATTGTATAGGAAAATAAATGAATTTACGAAAAACGATATTGCCTGTCATCGCTGTCCTGCTAATGGTAGGATGTGGGCAACAGTCCTCGCGAGTATCTGAACAGGAAGAAAGTCAGAGTGCCAAAAAACTGTTGCAGGGTGCGTGGTTGGAGGAGGATACGGAAACTTTTGTCTTTCGGATGAAAGGTGACTCTATCTATTATGCCGACTCCACGTCGATGCCGGCAGCTTTCAAGGTCATTGGTGACACGCTCTATATAGGAAGCTCGGTGCGCTATTACATTGAAAAGCAAACCGAGCACGTCCTGTGGTTTAAGAGTCAGAGCGGTGAGACGATGAAGTTTTACAAGAATACGGAACAACCTGACGATTCGATAGCTGCCCAACTGCCCAATAAACCTCAGATACTTACACTTACGGAAGTGCTCAAACGCGATACCGTGGTGTTCTACAACAACAGTCGCTACCACCTTTACGTGGCAGTCAATCCTACCAAGTACAAGGTGTCTAAGCATACGCTCAATGAAGACGGGCTGGATGTGGAGAATGTCTATTATGACAACATAATCCACCTCAGTATCTTTGAGGGGGCCACGCAATTGTTCTCACGCGATTTCCGTAAGCAGTTTTTTGAGCGTATCGTGCCGAAGAATATCCTGCCCCAGACCATCCTCAACGACATGCAGTACAGTAAGACCGATGCCAAAGGCTTCCACTTCAATACCTCGCTCTGCATCCCTGATGGTGCCTCTTGCTATCTGGTGGAGGTGATAGTCGGCATAGATGGTAAGACATCAACGCAATTATTGGAATATTAAGCCCTTGAAAGTAACCCTGCTCCAAACTGACATCCATTGGGCGCAACCGGAACAGAACATCCGTGATGCTGCCCGCTTGCTTGCCTCTTCAGAGGATAGCGACTTGTATGTGTTGCCTGAGATGTGGAGCACGGGCTTTGCGAAAGAACCAGAGGGTATTGCAGCAGAGGAAGCGGACAATCCGGCTCTACAGTGGATGAGGGATGAGGCTGCTCGCCGCAAATGTGCTATCTGTGGCAGCCTGGCTGTCCGTTTGGCAGACGGCAGTTACCGCAATCGCCATTACTTCGTGGACGGGCGTTCCAATACTATTTCCTACTATGACAAGCACCACCTCTTTACTTATGGTCATGAGGACCGCTACTATACCCCTGGTCAGGAACATGCTATTGTCAGCTTTGCCGGGTTCCGCCTGCTCTTGCTGACCTGTTATGATTTGCGTTTTCCTTGCTGGAGCCGCTATGCTACAGGTCGTGAGTACGACGCTATTGTCATCGTTGCTAACTGGCCCGAATCCCGTCAGTCTGCGTGGCAACTGCTGACCCGTGCCCGTGCCATCGAGAATCAATGTTACGTGATTGGTGTCAACCGCGTCGGTGATGACCATCATTCCCATTATGCAGGTGCCAGTGTCGTCGTTGATGCCTACGGAAAGACGGTAGTTCAGTGCCGTCGACATCAGGCTCAGACACTGTCCGTCGACCTCGATTTAGCCGAACTTCAACGACGCCGTCAGAAATTTCGCGTATTGGAAGACCGAGATTAACATTTTTTTTGTGTGAGATTGCTATAAAATGCCGATATTTATGTACCTTTGCATATTGTAAAAGCATAAATACAGGCCTTCTGATGAGTCGTACTGGCAAACCTTTGAAAATTGTCTATCTAACCCCAGCGCTTTATATGGCGGGTGGGGTAGAGCGCGTGCTTACTCTAAAGGCCAATTATTTTGCTGAGCATTTCGGCTATGACATCACCGTCATACTGACTGAGGGAAAGGGAAAACCACTGTTCTATCCCCTTTCGGATAAGATTAAGGTTATCAACCTTGATATAAACTTTGAAGAACTTTGGACATGCTCTTTCGTCAAGAAGATTTTTGTATATCTGAAAAAGCAACGACGATACAAGAAACTGCTTACAGAAGAACTGATGCGTTTGCGGTCAGATATCACCGTCAGCCTGCTCCGCCGTGAGATTAACTTCATCAACGGCATTCAGGACGGCAGCCGGAAGATTGGTGAACTGCACATCAATCGCGCCAACTACCGCAACTTCAATACCGAACATGCCGGATTAGCCAAGAGGCTGTTTGCAAAAGCTTGGTCTGGCAGTCTGCTCGGACATCTTGGTAAACTGGACAGACTGGTTGTGCTTACCGAGAAGGACCGGGAAGCATGGACAGAACTGAACAATGTGGAAGTCATTCCCGACCCGTTGTCCCTTACGCCAGTCAGCATTAGTCCATTGGAGTCAAAACGGGTGGTGGCTATTGCCCGCTATTCGCATGAGAAAGGCATTGACTTATTGTTGCAAGCGTGGGCAAAAGCAGAAAAGACGGTGAGTGACTGGCGGTTGGATGTCTTTGGCGACGGCGACCGGTTAGCATACGAGCGTATGATAGAGGAGCTGATGATTGACCGCAGCCGTTGTCAGTTACATGGCCGGACTAACGACGTGGAAAGAGAATATGTCAACAGCAGCCTCTTTGTCCTGAGTTCCCGTTTCGAGGGTTTCGGCATGGTCATCACCGAGGCGATGGCCTGCGGACTTCCCGTGGTAGCCTTCGACTGCCCCTGGGGACCACGTGCCATTATCGCGGACGGAGAAGACGGCCTGCTGGTGGAGAATGGCTGTGTGGAAGCGTTGACCGATGCACTGGTACGACTGATGGACAATGAAAACCTCAGGCGCAGCATGGCTGAGGCTGGAGTGAAGAATGTGCAGCGTTTTAGCTTGGATAGCATCGCCGGACGCTGGAAATCATTGTTAGAGAGTTTATAGTGTATGAAGATATTGTTCTTGGTCTATCATGGCTTCTCTGAGCATAGCGGTATTTCGAAGAAGATACACTATCAGGTGAAGGGACTGCGTGAAAACGGGCATGAGGTTCACCTGTGCTACTATGATTTCTCGCCAGAGGGTCATCGTTGCCGCTATGTGGACAATGATGTTATTGCCGACTATGGTACTGGTATGATGGCAGGCCTTTGGCAGCGGTTAGACTATTCAGCTGTCTATCAGTATTGCCTGGCTCATCATATTGAGTTTGTCTATGCACGTTGTTTCCAGAATGCCAACCCCGTTCTTATCTGTTTCTTCAAGAAACTCAAGAAGGCCGGTATTCATGCTGTGACAGAGATTCCCACCTATCCATACGATACGGAATTCAAGAACTTTGAATGGAAGATGCGCTTAGGATTGAAGGTCGACCAGTTGTTCCGCAATAGCCTTTATCCCCTCATGGATGCTGTGGTGACCTTCTCTGATGCGACAGAAATTTTTGGCCAGCGCACTATCCGCATCAGTAACGGCGTTGACTTTGATAGTATCCCTCTGCATAATCATCAACTCTCAGCCCTTAGCGCCCAGCCTTCACCCCTTCATCTGATTGGTGTTGCTGAGGTGCATCCTTGGCATGGTTTTGATCGCGTGATAGCAGGTATAGGAGAGTATTATAGCCAGAAGTCAGATCAACAGCCTGATGTGTGTTTTCACATCGTTGGCGGCGTGCATCCCAATCACATGAACGATGTCTTTAAGCCGTTATTAGATAAATACCGGATACAAGATAGAATCTTTTTCCACGGTCAGCTGTTTGGTGACGCCCTTACGGATGTCTTCAACCAGTGCCAGTTTGCTATAGGCTCCCTTGGCCGCCACCGCAGCGGCATCACCATCATCAAGACACTGAAGAACCGGGAGTATGCCACCCGTGGTATACCTTTTATATATAGTGAGCAGGACAGCGACTTCGATTCACAGCCCTACGTCCTGAAGGCTCCTGCCGATGAGTCACCCATTGTTATTCAAAAGATAGTGGACTTTATGGTACATTTCACGATGCAGCCAGCTGATATTCGAAAGACTGTGGAACACCTGTCGTGGAGAATCCAAATGCAAAAAGTCATAGACCAACTATCCTGATACCCAGATAGACTGATATGAAATACGAAGTAACTATAGGAATACCCGTCTATAATGCAGAGAAGTACATTCGTCTAACCATGGATTCTGTTTTGGCACAGACATTCCAGAGCATAGAGTTTTTGGTGCTGGACGATTGTGGAACGGACAGTTCTATGGATATTGTTCGCGAGTATCAGCAGAACCACCCTCGTGGGAAGGATATCCATATTATCCGCCAACCAGAGAATGGTGGCATTGGGTGTGCCCGTAACCGCATTGTTGACGAGTCTCAGGGCGTATATCTTTACTTTATTGATGCGGACGATGCCATAGTCCCCAACACGATAGAACTACTTTATGAGAATGCAAAAAAGTATGATGCTGACATCGTATATGGTTCCTACGAAAGAATCGAGGAGTTTGATGGAACGACCAAGAAGACGCAGTTTCAGTATCCTGACTTGCAGTTCCTGAAAGAGAATGAGTTTGCTAACAGGGTATATAGCCAATACGGATTCTTGCAAGCAAATGTATGGAATTTCCTCATTAAAAGAGATATCTATCTGAAGAATGGGATACGTTTTAAAAAAGTGAATTATTGGGAGGATTTCTGTATCACCATCAATTTGCCGATTTACGTTCGCCGCGCTGTGTTGTTGTCTGACATCACTTATTTCTATTATTGCCGTTATGGATCGCTGTCCATTTTTGAGAAGCGCAGTCATATCGACAAGGAAGAAATCCAGAAAACCATCCATGCAATGGGTGTAGTTAAGTGTAACTATGAATGCGTACAATCAAAGCCATATTTCCATAAATGGTTGTATAAGGTGATGATGACACACTTCTATATGGTTTGTTCCATTTTGAAAAATGAGAAAATCATCTCTCCGGCATTTGCGAAACGCGAAATACGGGATGTTATGAAATCCCCTATGTCATTCGTAGAAACCTGTATGCTTAGATGGAGGGTCAAAAACCTGTTCCTTTATTCATTAGGCGTCTTGAATCCTTCTTTGGCTGTAGCTTTAATGAGAATAATTGCGCGTTGGCGGGGACTTTTATAAATATTTTTATATTTGTATGACATGAAAGAAGTTAAACCTCTGATATCATTTATCATTCCCGTATACAATGCAGCTCAGTACATTGAGCGTTGCTTGCTGTCAATTCTTCGGCAGGACACGGCTGATGCTGTCATAGAATGTATTATAGTGGATGACTGTGGAATGGATAATAGTATGGAAATAGTCAGTCGAGCAATAGCTTCTTACCATGGACATATTTTTTTTAGGATAATCAGTCACGAAAAGAATAGCGGACCATCTGCTTCCAGGAATACGGGACTGAAGGAAGCAAAAGGCGACTATGTTTTTTTCATCGATTCTGATGACTATCTGCTACCCCATGCCATAAGGTACATGTTAGATGCTTTGCATGCTTATCCCAAAGCAGACATCATCGTTGGAAATGTTAGGATGGGAAAGGACAATACCTCTCTGATGCCGTGGCTACAGACTGCAACTTATATTACCGACAATGTAACCATCATGTTTGATATGATGCACTATCGCCTGAACAAATATGCGTGGAACAAACTAATTCGCCGTAGGCTTGCATTGCAATTTGACGTGAATATACGGATTAACGAAGATGTACTGTGGTCATATCAAGTATTACAGCAAACTTCTTCGGTGCTTTTGATACCGCAAGAAACTTATTATTATACAGAGAATCCCACGTCTATAGTCAATACAATGATCTCCACTGATCTTGCTGAAAAAAACATTCGAAGTTATATTGCTCTGTGCAGATACTTACTCTGTCATCCCCTGCCTATGCAACCATATGGCAGACGGCTGGAAGTAGACTACCTGCTATTTGTTTGTAACAATATAATGCAAGGGGTGGACTTATGTAAAAAAGGGAACGTTTCGCGTAATGTGTTGGCAGATTTCCACAGCTTGAAGAACAAGTTTGTTAATACGTGTATATCTCGTAAACGGCTTTTAATAGCTGTGTTCTCATTGAACATGTACTGGCCGCTAACAACCTTATTGAATTTTTCTGCCTTCCGTCGTCTATATTTCTATATGGAAAAGGTAGTAGGTAAAATGTCTCATATGACTGATTTTGTGCATGGCTGAGATTGTTTTATTCTATTTATGCTACCTATGAAGAAGTTTTTTAAGTATCATCCGAATTCACCAAAGAATTTGTCTGAAGATTTCAATGAGAGTTTCAATTATTATACCAATCTATAACGTAGAGCCCTATCTCAAGCGATGCTTGGAGTCGGTGATGTCGCAGAACGTTACTGGTTCTGATGTGGAGTGTATCTTGGTGGACGACTGTGGCACTGACCGCAGCATGGACATCGCCCGCGAGGTGACGGATGGATACCAAGGTCCTGTGAATTTTCTCCTGTTGAGTCATGAGCGGAACCGAGGTCTTTCTGCTGCCCGCAATACGGGACTCCACTATGCTACAGGCGACTTTGTGCTGTTCATCGATTCCGATGACTACCTGATGCCGGGAGCACTTCACTATATGCTTGAACACCTCAGCCTGCACCCCGATGTGGATATGGTGGTGGGGAATGTGAGGAATAAGAAAGACGACAGCCTATTGTTTTGTCACCTTCAGGAGCCGTGGCTTATGGATGATCCTGATATATTCTTTGGCCGTATGCTCCATCACCAGATTTATCTCTATGCGTGGAATAAGCTTATCCGCCGTTCGTTAATGATGGAATATAACATCCGTTTTATTGAGGACATTATTTATGAAGACCAGGCTTGGTCTTACGAATTGTTTTCTCATTTGAAGTCCGTACTCCTGCTTCCAGAGGTGACATACGTCTATGAGTTTAATCCCTCGTCCATCGTTAATACTACCTTCACCATCGAAAAAGCAGATAAGACCATTTGGAGTTATACTATTTCCTGCAATCGCATCATGGACACCCCCCCACAGCCCGACCGCTACAAAAGGGACATGACTGTTGACTACCTGCTTTTTGTAACCAATTTTCTGATGATTGGTGTTGATCTAATGTCGCGTCAACCCATTACTCCTAACGTTGCCAAAGGATTTTGTGCTGTCAAGCGGCGGCAGATGCTACGCGCCTTGCGCTATGGCCGCTTGTTGTTAGCCTGTTTCTTCCTGCTGCTGTTCTGGCCTTTCAGCCTCTTGCAACGGTTCAGCCTGTTTCGACACCATTATTATAATATTGAGTCTGTTATTAATCATGTGGCGCATCTGACAGACTGTCTGCATAAGAAGAATAATCTTTATATTTAATGATATTAGTATTTGATATAAAACTGTATATTTCCTTGTATAAAGAGCCGGTTATGATAGTTTGATAATGTCTTCAAACAAGGTCTTCCATTGATTCATGATAACCTCGATATTAAAGAGTTTTGCTCTTTCGATGGCATTTTTTGATAAATGTTTCCTCAGATCTTCGTCCTCTATGAGACGGCAGATCCTTTCGGCAAAGAGCCGAATGTCGCCGTTCTCCACAAGAAACCCTTCCTTCCCATCATCGATGATGTCCCCCGGTCCAAAGGGACAATCAAAGGCTACGCAGGGCAGACCGTGTTTTAAAGCTTCAAGTAATACAAGTGAAAATCCTTCAAAATATGAAGTGACGGCACAAATAGAACTCATGGAATATTCCTGACTAATATTGGGAGAACTGTTGTGGATGGTAAGGTTGTTGGCATGATATGTTAATACCATGGTAGTAAGTGTGTCATACATATGACCGTTCCCATAAATATCTAAATGCCAGTCAGGAAATCTGGAAGAGACTATTCCCCACGCTTCAATCAATCTTTCAAACCCTTTTTCCCAATCTAATCGTCCTACGGCAATGACCCGTTTCTGAGTGCAGTCGCTACATCGGCTAACTGGTATTGTAGAGAAGTTTGGGATGGCTTCTATACGTTTAGCCCGTTTCCATAACAGTTTGTCTTTCTTTGTCAATGTTACAACGGCGTCAGCATTTCGTTCAATAGCGATGAAATATAGGCGTCTGTAAATGGGCATGAATAATCTGACAGGAACTAGCTGTTTCACACTTGGGTCATAATTGGTGTTGTATCTCGTTTCATGGCATTCTATGATTTTTTTTGCTCTGCACTTAAGAGAACTGATGAAATCTGCCTTAAAGCGGGATACACCAATCAAGATATCTGGATCGACTTGACTCACAACCCGCTTGATGTCTTTTTTCAAAAGCCAGTTAAGTTTTCCTTTGATCCATAATCTTTTGGGATACTTGTATTTGTATTGGGTAGAGAATGGTATTTCAAGATAAATCTGCTTAATCTTGGGGGATAATTCGAAGTAGTTCTTTTCGTCTGCCGCTTGAAAACAGGTGATGATAGTAATATCATACCCATAAATTCCAGAAAGATAGTTTGCTTTTTCCGTTATCATTCTTTCTGTTCCACCAGGATTGGTCATAGCGGAGTATACGTATGCTATTTTCATTTATTTGTAAACTATTTCCTTGACAAGTTTATAAAGTTTTTACGTAAATAACGTAGATAAATATACCAATAAGGCATGTATCGGTAAATGAGAGATCCTATTTTTTGCTTTATTCCCTTGTTGAACCATAAGTCGGGTGTAAGTTGCCTCATGAAGTCAATAATTTCCTTTCTGTCGGAATGATTCTTGATTATATGTGCGGTAATCCAAATCATCATGGAAAAAGATGCATAGACATCGGTTTTCAGTTTGTCTTGTACCTGTGGTGACAGTCCTTCAAGGTGTGTCAACTCCCATGTTTTGGCAATAGCAATGCAGAAATCCTTCGTTTTTTTCTTGTTAAAAGAAAAAGTAGAAGATTCATGCCCTTTTCTATAAATGTTAAGAAGCCACGATGCTCTCAGACATTTTCCTGCTTTCAGATAACATTCATGGGTGAACGGCACATCCTGAAAATAAATACCAGGAACAAACGTTAACTTGTTCTTAATGATAAATCCTCTTCTATAGAGTGTGCGCCAAACATAACACTCGTATGGATTAAGATCTTGTAGAAACAACTCTTCACCAGACTTTTCTCTAGAGCTGAATACTGATTTTTGTAGGAGGTGGATGTCGTTTTGTTCAATTTCCTCATCCGTCATATTTAGGAAGTCTGCGACGACCAAATCTGCTTTTGTTTCTAATGCTTTTTCAAGTAACGGTTTCAGACTGCCTTCGACGAGCAAATCGTCGGAGTCCGGCATTAGGATGTACTCACCCTGGGCAGCGGCTATGCCTTTGTTGCGAGCTACTGACAGACTGAGGTTTTCTTGATTGATAACCGTAATATTGGAGTGTTGGCTGATGATGTCCTGTATGACCTCCATGCTATGGTCCGTACTTCCGTCGTTTACTATGATGACCTCAAAGCACGTCTCGTTTAACCCTTGCCTGAAGATGCTCTCCATGCAGGATCGAATGTAAGGCTCTACATTATAGACGGGGACAATAATACTTAGTTGTGTCATAGAATAGTAATTTGCCGCCAAAGGTACGGTTTTCTCAGAATAATACCAAATATTATGGTCTAATTTTTTTTTCATAGTCTTTAATTGTGCACTTTTCGTCATTTTGAGGGCTTTTTTGCTTGCGTTGGGTGGCAAATAAGGGCTAAAAATGCAGAAAAGGACGTTTTTTTCAAAAAAAATAGGGAAAAAGTTTGCAGGTTCCGAAAAAAGTTGTACCTTTGCATCCGCAATCGAGAGAGATGCACTTTTAAAAAGGTTTTGAATGCGGAAATAGCTCAGTTGGTAGAGCACAACCTTGCCAAGGTTGGGGTCGCGGGTCCGAGTCCCGTTTTCCGCTCAACATGTTGTACAAAAAAGAGCATTAGGATTTATTCTAATGAAAAATGCCCAGGTGGCGGAATTGGTAGACGCGCACGTTTCAGGTGCGTGTGCCGCGAGGCGTGCAGGTTCGAGTCCTGTTCTGGGCACTCTTTTTTGGGAACACGTTATTTTTTTGTGCTGGAGAGGTGGCGGAATTGGTAGACGCGCTACTTTGAGGGGGTAGTGTCAATTGCGACGTGGGAGTTCGAGTCTCCTCCTCTTCACCATTTCTTTAAAGGAATTATTTGCGGAAATAGCTCAGTTGGTAGAGCACAACCTTGCCAAGGTTGGGGTCGCGGGTCCGAGTCCCGTTTTCCGCTCTTTTTTAATATACAGGAAAACAATCCCATTTCTAATGAATTTGTATTTACGTTATTTTGACAGCGAGATACTTGTCTCTCATGTCGATGATGCCATTGCTTTCTTGGCTGGTATCGAAGAGATAGGGATGAATCCGGCACTTGAGAAGGATATTCGCGACTATGCTGCAAGTGATGTTTTCTATCCCAAGCGCTATAAGATTCGCCCCCGTATATATTTTATCATTATTAAGACGGAAGCTGCCACTATGCAGGATTTCAAAGAGAAGAAGGCTGTCCATACTAATCCTGGTGCTGCTGAGAAATCAGCTGCTCCAGCATTGGTGAGGTTGAACGAGGAACGTTTCGGCTGGTACGAAGGTACGATAGATTTCAAACGTGTCCAAATGGTTCCCGGTACGGGTAAGTTCCAATATCGTGACACGCATTTTGTAGCATGTTGCAAGGCATATTCTGGTTTGGATTGCTACAATCGTATTGTCGACCATCTGAGTGCTCGTGTCGATGCTCGTAGTCAGTTTCCCTCGGCCAAGGGTAAGAATTTCAAGTTCCGCTATTTGGGACAATGTAAATAATGTAGCGACTGTGTCCTATGAATAAAGTCATGTTGATAGGCAATGTCGGGCAGGAGCCTGAGATTCGTTATGTCGACCAGGGTGTTGCAGTTGCTCGTCTGAGATTGGCTACGACTGAGCGTGGTTATACGCTTCCAAATGGTACGCAGGTTCCAGATCATACTGATTGGCATAATGTTATTTTGTGGCGCCGATTAGCAGAGATTGTCGAGAAATACGTTCATAAAGGTGACAAATTATATATAGAGGGTCGCATCCGTTACACCACTTATGACGATAAGCAAGGTCAACGACGTAGTGCAACTGAGATTTGGGCAGACAATATGGAAATGTTAACACCCAAGTCGACCGAATAATGATGGACGAATATTTTCAACAAGTATTGAGTGAGGTGACGCTGTTGTCACCATCATGGGGTGCTATTTGTGCAGGCGTTTTAGCTTGTATATTGTTATTAGTCTCTGGATTTGCCTCAGGGGCGGAAATCGCTTTTTTCTCATTGTCACCGTCAGATTTGAACGAACTGGATGACGAAAAGTACGAGGAAGATGCCAAAATCCGCATGTTGCGAGACGACTCGGAGCGCACCTTGGCTACCATCCTGATTACTAACAATCTGGTAAACGTGACCATCATCATGTTGCTAAACTATTTTTTTGCACATGTGGTGGATTTTGGTGCTGCTTATTGGTTGCATTTTCTCTGCATTACCATATTGCTGACTTTCCTGTTGCTGCTCTTTGGCGAGATTATGCCGAAGGTATATGCTGGCCAGCATCCACTTGTTTTCTGTCGTCGTACCGTCAACGGTATCCTGTTTTGCAGGGCGTTGTTCCATCCTTTCTCTACCATTCTGATGAAGTCAGGCCTTATTGCCGACAAGGTTGTGAAGCGTGAGAACCGAGTGCTGAGCGTCGATGACTTGGAGCAAGCACTGGAGTTGACTGACAAGGAAGACATCAAGGACGAGCAGCGCATGCTGGAGGGCATTGTCCGCTTTGGCGATGAGACGGCCAAGGAAATTATGACGTCGCGTCAGGATGTTGTCGACTTGGATTTCAAAGCCTCCTTTGCAGAGGTGTTGCGTTGTATTGTCGCCAACAACTACTCGCGCATTCCTGTCTATCAGGACAATAGCGATAATGTCCGTGGCATCCTCTATATCAAGGACTTGTTGCCACATTTGACGAAAGGCAGCAATTTCCGCTGGCAGTCGCTCATTCGTCCTCCTTACTTCGTTCCTGAGACCAAGAAGATTGATGACTTGCTGAGGGAGTTCCAGGAGAACAAAGTCCATATCGCCATTGTCGTCGATGAGTTTGGCGGTACCAGCGGTATTGTGACGCTGGAAGACATTCTGGAGGAAATCGTCGGTGAGATCAACGACGAGTATGACGAGGATGTCAAAAACTATGTGCGCATCAATTCCAATACGTTTGTCTTCGAAGGAAAAACGCTGCTCTCTGATTTCTATCGAGTTGTGAAGGTCAGCGACGATGTCTTTGAGGATGTTGAGGGTGATGCCGATACTATTGCTGGATTGCTGCTTGAAATCAAGGGCGACTTCCCGAAGCAGCATGAGAAGATTGACTATCAGAATTTCACCTTTGAGATACTCGACATGGAAGAGCGGCGCATCTCAAAGGTGAAGGTTATTATTCACGAGAAGAACTAATTAATTCCAGCCGAAGCGGCTCCAGTCAACTACCTGATTCCATTGGTAGTAATTGTACGTATCGAGGATATAGTACGGATTGGCGTTGTATTTGCTTGTGTTGATAGGAACGAACATGCTGACACAACCGTAGAGTGACTCGTCCTGATTGAAGGTCTTGAAAGGTATGTTAAACATTGTTTCCCACCGCATGGACATCCTGCGATAGGGTACAGCCTGCTGGAATATGTTATCCCATTGGTTGAAGGCCTCTTCGGTGCTGACAGACTTGATGAAAGCCCGAATGTCATAGAAAATCGGCGCGTAGCAGTACCAATAGTAGAGGATAGCGCTCATGTTGGGATTACTGGGATAGTGGGGGTATGTCGAGGAGTCCAGCACGTCGTGCGTAGCCTGTGCCAGCGACTCGATATACTTGGTGTCGATGGCGGAAAGGGGGACGCTTTGGTTGCCGAAAATATCTTTATAGCAATCATAATAGCTGTCGATGAGGCCTTTGTACATTTCCTCGCCATTTTTGTAGAAGTAGGGTATCATTAAGTCGTAAGGGGCTCCGTAGCCAGGAATCTCGGCAGGCGAACCAATCAGGTAGCTGGTGGCATTCCGCAGTTCGTAGCCCACCTCCACACACATCATGTTGCAGCAGTCGGCAAAGATGAAGTCCAGTTTCGGCACCGTGCTAAGTGCCTCGGCCATCTGCCTGATGGTCATCCATTTCTCCTGGTTGGTGCCGTCGTCCTTGCCCACATCCAGTCCATAGGACCGATGTGTCTTGTCCTTGGGCTCCAGCCAACCGTCAGCATGTCCCCAAAGTACCAGTCCGAAACCATCAGCCTGGATGTTGTCGGTCATCCATTTGACGACCTCGGCAAACCGCTTGGGGTCGCTGGAGTAGAAGTCGGTATCGTAGGTTTTCTGCGGATAGATCTTTCCTCCGTGCACCTCTATAATATAAGGTGTGCCCTTCTCTCCGGTTTTTGACGTGTTTAGGCTGTCTACAAACACAAACAGCCGCTGTGTGTCACTCATCAAATTGGATCCCTCGACAATCTCTTCGAGGTCCTCGCTCAAGTATCTCACTCCGTTGTTTACTGTCAGACTGTTCTCGCCGGCCATGTAGATCATGACGGCGCGGGTAGCCTTCTTCTCGGTAAACGGCTCTGACTCATCGTCATGACTACAGGCAGTCATGAGCGTCAGGGCGCTAACTAATATCAATAAATACTTCATGTTGTCTAAATTTTGTTGCAAAGATACAAATAATTCGCGATTTACAGCCACTATTCACATTTATTTTGTACCTTTGCGCCTTATAATTTGAATAAGAATGAAAAAAACGATTATATTTACTATTATATTTCTCTTTTTGGTGGTTGTTGCAAGGGCACAGGACACATTGGCCATAGAGCCCGTGACTGTGGCTGTTGCCAAGGCTAATGTGCAATGTGAAGACACCTGTTCTCACGTCCATGGCATCGACCTCAGCCACTATCAGGGAAAAGTGTTCTGGGAAACTATCGGCGATAATACCAAGATGGCTTACGTCTACCTGAAGGCTACCGAGGGCGGTGACCGCATTGATGCTACCTTTGAGCGGAATATAGAAATGGCCCGCCGTAACGGGCTGAAGGTCGGCAGCTATCATTTCTACCGTCCGCTGACAGACCAACAGAAGCAGTTGCAGAACTTTAGGTCGCAATGCCTGCCCGACGAGCAGGACCTTGTGCCAATGATAGATATTGAAAGTACGGGCGGTTTGTCTACCGATGTCTTTTGCGACTCCCTGTTCTACTTTTTGGACCTGGTGGAAGAAACCTATCATCAGAAGCCTCTGCTCTATACCGGCCGTAACTTCTACAACAAGCATCTACAGGGAAAGATTGACGATTACAAAATCATGATAGCCATGTATACCACCGAGGAGCCCGTGCTGGCCGACGACCGTGACATCACCATGTGGCAGTATACCGGCAAGGGCCGTATTGTCGGTGTCAACGGCTATGTGGACAAGAGCCGCTTCATGGGTAATCATGGCCTGCGCGAAATCAAGTTCAAACATCGTTGATGTATATTGCAAAACACGTAAAACAATAAGATTCAAAAAATAACGTATGATTATCAAATGCCCTGAATGTGGCCATCAAGTCAGCGACCTGGCTGAGACCTGTCCCAGCTGTGGCATCGCCATAGCCGGAAAAATCCTCAAGTGTCCCCATTGTGGCGGTACCATGCTGGCCGCTCAGCATGTATGTCCTAACTGTCTGAATACTGTTCGTCAGTCGACTAACCAGCAGAGTGCTCCTTCTACGGCACCTGTCCAGCAGCAGGAACAGCCGGAACCTGCTGGAAATAATGAGCAGGAGCCCCAGAAAAAAAACACCCGTCACGGTTGGTTGGCCACGCTCATCATTGCCCTTGTCATCGCCCTTGGCGTCTCGTTTGTCGGCTACTATTTCTATCAGCATACTCAGGCGCAGAACGAGCAGTATGCCTACGAGAACGCCATGCAGAGCTCTGAGCCCGCCGTGTTGCAGAACTTCCTGGACATCTATACCGCTGCTCCTCAGGCCCATCGCGACTCCGTCATGGCTCATATGGAGCAGCTGAAGCTGATAGACATGGAATGGCAGAATGCCGTGCGCAGCCAGTCGAAGTCAGCCCTTCTGAAGTATATGCAGTTGCATCCCGAGAGTGTTCACGTGACGGAGGCCAAATTGCTCGTCGACTCCTTGGACTGGATTCAGGCAGCCAACCAGAACACATTGGAATCCTATAAGACGTATATGGAGACTCATAACGACGGTCTGCATTACGATGATGCCAAGCTGAACTATGACAAACTGAACGACCGTGTGGTGACTCCTCTGGAGGAACAGATGATTAGCAGCCTGTTTAACACCTACTTCAACAGTCTGGCCAAGGACGACGAACCTGGACTGCTGTCTACGCTGAACACCGTTATCCGCACTTTCTTCAACCGTCAGGACGTCACCAAGGCCGACGTTATCCAGTACATGAAGAAGCTGCATGAGGCAGAGGACATCTCATCCATGAACTTCCTGCTGAACAACGACTGGAAGATAGACAAGATAGAGAACATCGATACTGGCGAGATGGAATATTCCGTTACCTTCTCCGTCGACCAGCGTATCGACCGTTCCGACCCCAACCAGGAGCGTCTGGCTACCTACAAAGTTAGTGCCAAGGTCACGCCCGAGGGCAAAATCGTGGATATCAATATGAAAAAGGTCGTGAAACAATAAAAGAAATTTTGCACGCCAAATGGATCAGGATATATATATAATAGGTATAGAGAGCTCGTGCGACGATACGTCGGCGGCAGTGCTGAAGAATGGTGTACTGCTGTCGAACGTGACGGCATCGCAGGCCGTGCATGAGTCGTATGGTGGCGTGGTGCCCGAACTGGCGAGCCGTGCGCACCAGCAGAACGTGGTGCCAGTGGTGCACGAGGCCATCAAGCGGGCTGGTATCACGAAGGAACAGCTGAGTGCCGTGGCTTTTACGCGGGGGCCTGGCCTGATGGGCTCGTTGCTGGTGGGTGTGAACTTTGCCAAGGGCTTTGCCCGTTCGTTGGGCATTCCGCTCATTGACGTCAACCATCTGCAAGGGCATGTGATGGCGCACTTCATCAAGGAGATGGGACCCGATGGAGAACCGACGGGCATCGTGCCACCGTTGCCTTTCCTTTGTCTGCTGGTAAGTGGCGGTAACTCTCAGATTGTTAAGGTGAATGCCTATAACGACATGGAGGTGCTGGGACAGACCATCGACGATGCTGCTGGCGAGGCCATCGACAAGTGTTCGAAGGTGATGGGTCTTGGCTATCCTGGTGGTCCTATCATCGACCGCTTGGCACGCCAGGGCAATCCGAAGGCCTATCAGTTCTCGGAACCACACATACCGGGACTGGACTACAGCTTTTCGGGCTTGAAGACGTCGTTCCTCTACAACCTGCGCAAGTGGGTGGCCGAGGATCCCGACTTCATCGAGCACCACAAGGAGGACATCGCTGCATCACTGGAGTGGACCATCGTGGACATCCTGATGAAAAAGTTGAAACTGGCCGTCAAGCAGACGGGCATCAAGCATGTGGCCGTGGCTGGTGGCGTGAGTGCTAACAACGGTCTGCGCAATGCCTTCTACGACCATGCCAAGCGTTACGGCTGGACGGTGTATATCCCGAAGTTCAGCTATACGACAGACAATGCCGCCATGATTGGCATCGTGGGCTACTACAAGTTCTTGGACAAGGAGTTCTGTCCGATTGATGCTCCCGCCTTCTCGAAAGTAACATTTAAATAGTGAAATAGTAAAACTGTAAAATAGTCAAATATCATTATGGATTTTGAAAGCAAGATTATCAGCCGCGAAGTTAGTCAGCTGCTGTGGGAAATGGAGAAGACCGTTGGTACGGCCGAGAGTTGTACAGGTGGGCGTATCGCCGAGGCCATCATTGCCGTGCCAGGCGCATCGAAATATTTCAAGGGAGGCATTATCTCGTATGTCGATGAAATCAAGGAGTCGCTGTTGGGTGTCGACCCAGAGGTGCTGGCCGAACAGACTGCTGTCTGCGAGGAGGTGGCCCGTCAGATGGTAAAGGGCGCATGTCGCTCGCTGAATACCGACTATGCTATTTCGGCCACGGGATTGGCAGGTCCTACGGGTGGCTCGAAGGACATCCCCGTGGGTACGATATGGCTGGCCTGCGGCACCCCCGAACGTCAGGTGACAATGAAGGTCGAAGAGGACCACGGTCGCGACATCAACCTGGCCATCGCTACCAATCATGCCATGCAGTTGTTCCTCGATTTTCTGAAGGCAGAGGACGAAAAACGGGAGAAAACAGAGTTAGAAGGTTAAAAAACATTAAGAGGTAATTAATTCTTAATTCTTCGTTCTTCATTCTTGATTAAAAGTAGTACCTTTGCACCCTGTTTGGAGTAAGTTATATTTTAGGAACAAATAAAAAGTAGATAGAAATGTCGAAAATTTGTCAAATTACAGGAAAGACGGCACAGCGTGGTAATAATGTGTCGCACTCAAAGCACCGCACAAAGCGCGTCTTTGATGTGAACCTGTTCAGCAAGAAGTTCTACTATGTAGAGGAGGCTTGCTGGATTCAGTTGAAGATCAGCGCCGCTGGTCTGCGTATGATTAATAAGGTAGGTCTGGACGCCGCCCTGAAGCAGGCTGTTGCTAAGGGTTATGTTGATTGGAAGGACATTAAAGTAATAGGAGACTAATAACCATGGCAGGTAAGAAAGCAAAGGGTAACCGCGTTCAGGTGATTCTGGAGTGCACTGAGATGAAAGATAGTGGACTGCCCGGAACAAGCCGTTACATTACGACCAAGAACCGTAAGAATACCCCCGAGAGAATGGAACTCAAGAAGTATAACCCCATCCTGAAGCGCATGACTGTGCACAAGGAGATTAAGTAATCCGATATAAAGCATGGCAAAGAAAACCGTCGCTACCCTCCACGAAGGCTCAAAGGATGGTCGCGCTTACACAAAGGTTATCAAGATGGTAAAGAGCCCTAAGACGGGTGCTTACATCTTTGACGAGCAGATGGTTCCCAACGAGGCCGTCAAGGACTTCTTTAAGAACTAATATTCGATAGTAAAGATAAATTTAAGGCTGCAATGTATGGTTGCAGCCTTATTTTTTTGTGCCTTTGAGGTTATGTCTCGATGGTACTCACGTTCTCTGACCTGAAGGTGCAGAGTGTGGCGTTGCAATCGAAAAAGCCAAAATTATTTGGCTTTTTGCTCACTTATTTGTACCTTTGCAGCTGTAATATATTACATTATGGGTATTTTTGGTTTTTTTAATAAGGAAAAGAAAGAAACGCTGGACAAGGGATTGGAGAAGACCAAGACCAGCGTGTTTGACAAATTGGCGCGTGCTGTGGCCGGTAAGTCGAAGGTGGATGACGATGTACTGGACAATCTGGAGGAGGTGCTCATCACCTCTGATGTCGGCGTAGAGACAACCCTGAAGATTATCGAGCGCATAGAAGAGCGCGTGGCCCGCGACAAATATGTTTCGACCAGCGAGTTGAATGCCATCCTGCGCGATGAGATTGCTTCGCTGCTGGCAGAGAACAACACGGAAGATAACAACAACTGGGACCTGCCAACCGACCATAAGCCCTACGTCATCCTGGTGGTTGGCGTCAACGGTGTCGGTAAGACCACGACCATCGGCAAGCTGGCGTGGCAGTTCAAGCAGGCAGGCAAGAAGGTCTACCTGGGTGCTGCTGACACCTTCCGTGCCGCTGCCGTAGAGCAGTTGTGCATCTGGGGTGAGCGAGTAGGTGTGCCTGTGGTGAAGCAGCAGATGGGCAGTGACCCTGCGTCAGTGGCTTTCGATACCCTGCAGAGTGCCAAGGCCAACGGTGCCGACGTGGTGCTGATAGATACGGCTGGCCGTCTGCACAACAAGGTGGGCCTGATGAACGAGTTGAAGAAGATCAAGGAGGTGATGAAGAAGGTACTGCCCGAGGCTCCCGACGAGGTGCTGCTGGTGCTGGACGGCTCGACGGGACAGAATGCCTTCGAACAGGCTAAGCAGTTTGCTGCCGTCACGCAGATTACGTCGCTGGCCATCACCAAACTTGACGGTACGGCCAAGGGTGGTGTGGTCATCGGTATCTCAGATCAGTTGAAGGTGCCTGTGAAGTACATCGGTCTGGGCGAGGGTATGAAGGACTTGCAGCTCTTTGACCGCAAGGAGTTCGTGGACAGCCTGTTTAAGAAATGAAAAATTGAAGAATTGAAGTAATGAAGAAGACTTTTATTGAAGGTTTGGTAATCGGATTGGCGTGTGGCGCTTTTGCTGCGTGTCTGTTCTTCTTGTTTTAATAAATGATGAAGACGATAGACTTTATTTCGCTCGGATGTTCAAAGAATCTCGTTGACAGCGAGATGCTCATGGGCTTGATGGAGGCCAACGGCTATCACTGTACGCACGATAGCGACAACCCTCAGGGCGAGATAGTTGTCATCAATACCTGCGGCTTCATAGCCGACGCCAAAGAGGAAAGTATCAATACCATCCTGGAGTTTGCACAGGCCAAGACTGAGGGTCGTATCGAGAAGCTCTTTGTGATGGGCTGCCTCTCCGAGCGCTATCTGGCAGACTTGGAGAAAGAGATTCCGGAAGTCGATGGCTGGTATGGCAAGTTCAACTATAAGCAGTTGCTGAATACGTTGAACGTTGAACATGGAACGTTGAACGACGATAGTTCAAGAGTCGATCACGCAGCCAATAACGTTCAATGTTCAATGTTTAATGTTCAACGTAAACTCACGACACCTTCGCACTATACCTATATCAAGATATCGGAAGGCTGCGACAGGCATTGTGCCTATTGCGCCATACCGCTGATTACGGGCAGGCACCAGAGTCGCCCCATGCAGGAGATACTCAACGAGGTGCGCTGGATGGTTGGTCAGGGCGTCAAGGAGTTTAACGTCATCGCCCAAGAGTTGACCTACTATGGTGTCGACATCGATGGTCAGCAGCATATTGCCGAACTCATTGAGCAGATGGCCGACATCGAGGGTGTGGAATGGATACGCCTGCACTACGCCTATCCGACGCATTTCCCGTGGGACCTGCTGCGGGTGATGCGTGAGAAGAAGAATGTCTGTAAGTATCTCGACATTGCCTTGCAGCATATCAGCGACCACATGCTCGACCGCATGAAACGCCACGTCACCAAGCAGGAAACCTACGATCTGGTGGAACGCCTGCGCCGCGAAGTGCCCGGCATCCATATCCGTACGACGCTGATGGTGGGATTCCCAGGCGAGACTGACGAGGATTTTGAGGAACTGATTGCATTCACCAAGTGGGCTCGCTTTGAGCGCATGGGGGCCTTTGCCTATTCCGAAGAGGAGGGCACCTACTCGGCTGAACATTATCAGGACGATGTGCCAGAGGAGGTGAAGCAGCGCAGGCTCGACAAGCTGATGCGCGTGCAGCAGAACATCAGTGCCGAGATAGAAGCCCAGAAGGTCGGCCAAACGTTGCGTGTCATCATTGACCGCATAGAGGGCGACTGGTACGTAGGTCGTACGGAATACTGTTCGCCCGAGGTTGACCCCGAGGTGCTGATTCATCGGGGTGAGCGGAGAGGCAAAAAGCTGACCGTCGGACAATTCTACGACGTCCGCATTACCGATGCTGAAGAATTTGACTTATATGCTACTACGATATGAACAACAAGGAACTGATAGCTGAATTAGCCGCCCGTACCGGGCATAATCCCAAGGACACCCAGCGACTGGTGAATAATGTCATCAACGCCATGGGTGATGCTTTTCAGGAGGGCGACTCCGTGCTGGTGACCAATTTCGGAACCTTTGAGACCAAGAAGAAGATGGAGCGTGTCTTTCTGAATCCGGCTACTAACCAGCGCTTGCTAGTGCCGCCGAAGCTGGTGCTGAGTTTTAAACCCAACCAGACGTGGAAGGACAAACTGAAAGGAGGCAAGTAGGTTATGGGAAAACTGACAATCAATGATATTGCTGCCGTCTTGGTGGACAAGAACGGTCTGGACAGGCGGGAGGCCAACCAGTTTGTGACGGAGTTGTTTGCCGTCATTATGGAGCGTCTCAATGCTGGCGAACAGGTGAAGGTCAAGGGGCTGGGAACGTTCCGTATTATCGATGTTGAAGCCCGCGAGAGCGTCAGTGTCCGCACGGGTGAGCGTGTCACTATTAGCGGTCACTCGAAGCTGACGTTCATCCCTGATGCTACGATGAAGGAACTGGTCAACAAGCCGTTCTCGCAGTTTGAGACTGTTGTGCTGAACGACGGTGTGGAATTTGACGACATGAAGGTCGACACCAAGGAAGAACTGAAGGACGACGATTCGGAAGAAGAGACTGAGGAGGTTGTCACAGAGGACTCGTCCGTGGTGACACTCGCCAATGTGACAACAATAGAGGAGACTGCTGAGGAACCTGTTGCTGAGGAAACTCCGATTGAGGTGGTCGAGCAGGAAATTCCCACTGAAAAAATAAAAGAGCAGGAAGTTCCCGTTGAAGTTGTTGAAGAGCAGGATGTTCCCACTGAAGAAGTAGAAGAGCAGGAGGACATCGCAGAGAACAATGAAAAGCATTCGTTAGGTTGGCTGCTGAAGGCGCTTGGCGTGTTGGCTTTGATGGCTGGGTCGGCCTATGGCGGCTACTATTATGGCGTTAACAAACCATTGCCAAATGTTGTTCCTGATACCGTTGTCGTCATGGATACAGTCGTTGTCGTCAAGGACAGCGTGAAGGTCGAAGCCGAGGCACTAAAGACTGCGGAAATAGTCAAAGACACAGTGAAAGCAGTCGAGAAAACTGTTGAGGAAACTGTCGAGAAGCAGGCGGTAAAGCCTGTTGAGACCGTTGACCAATATGCTGCTAAGGATGACCGTGTACGTCTGGGCGCTTATCGTATTGTAGGCCTTGACCATGAGGTCAAGGTACAGGCTGGACAGACATTCTACGGTATCTGCCGTGCTAACTTGGGTCCTGACATGGAGTGTTATGTGGAAGTCTACAATAACTTTCCTAAGAATCCAACCATTAAGGAGGGTCAGGTTATTAAGATTCCTAAGCTACAGCTGAAGAAGCGCAGCAAGAAATAAAAAGAAGCAACGGATTCTACAGCTGTGGAATCCGTTGCTTTTTTATGTTGTTTGTTTATCCGTTCATCCGTTCATGGACAGCAGGAACTCCTCGTTGGAGTGGGTCTGTACCAGTCGGTCGCGGACAGTGCTCATAGCCTCGATGGGGTTCATCTCGGCAATGAACTTGCGGATAATCCACATGCGGTTGAGCGTGGTCTGATCCTGCAGCAGGTCGTCGCGGCGTGTCGAGCTCTGTACGAGGTTGACAGCCGGGAATACGCGCTTGTTGGCCAGCATGCGGTCGAGCTGCAGCTCGGAGTTACCCGTACCCTTGAATTCCTCGAAGATGACCTCGTCCATCTTGCTACCCGTATCCGTCAGGGCGGTAGCGATGATGGTCAGCGAACCGCCGTTCTCGATGTTGCGGGCAGCACCGAAGAAACGCTTGGGCTTCTGCAGGGCGTTGGCGTCGACACCACCAGTGAGTACTTTTCCGCTGGCGGGCGCTACAGTATTGTAGGCACGGGCCAGACGGGTGATGGAGTCAAGGAAGATGACGACGTCGTGGCCGCATTCCACCATGCGCTTGGCCTTCTCCAGTACGATGCCGGCAATCTTCACGTGGCGGTCGGCAGGCTCGTCGAAAGTTGAGGCGATGACCTCAGCATTGACCGTGCGAGCCATGTCGGTAACTTCCTCCGGACGCTCGTCGATGAGCAGCATCATGATGTATGCCTCGGGGTGGTTGGCAGCGATGGCGTTGGCGATGTCCTTCATCAGCAGTGTCTTACCCGTCTTGGGCTGTGCAACGATGAGTGCGCGCTGTCCCTTGCCGATAGGCGAGAAGAGGTCGACGATGCGCACCGAGGGGTTGGTGGTGGCAGGGTCGCCGCAGAGTGTGAACTTCTCGTCGGGGAAGAGGGGTGTCAGGTGCTCGAAGGCCACGCGGTCACGTACCTCCTGTGGCTGACGGCCATTGATGCTGGTGACTGTAGAGAGTGCGAAATACTTCTCGTTGTCGTGTGGCGGACGTACGGTGCATTCCACCACGTCGCCAGTCTTCAGCGAGTAGTGCTTGATTTGCTGCGGGTTGACGTAGATGTCATCAGGCGACGACAGGTAGTTGTAGTCCGACGAGCGCAGGAATCCGTAGCCGTCCTGCAGAATCTCCAGTACGCCATTGCCAGTGATGAGGTCGGCAAAGTCGAAGTTGGCAGCCTGTTGGCGCTGGCCGTTGCCACCCTGACGGACGGGTGCTATAGACTGCTCCTGCTGCTGTACAACTGGGCGGTCGAAGATGTCGACGGTAGGAATGGCCTCCTGGTCCTCAATAGGCAGGTCGACAACGGTGATGAAGTCTGTTCCGTCGGCAGGGTCGCCTTCCCAGACGCCGTCAGCGTTCTCGCCAGCAGCAGCCTGGTGAGCCATCTTCTCCTGCAGCTTGTCGATATCTTCAGGGGAGATGCCGTTGCCCTCGTCAGTTGTGGCATCGTTGTTTGCGGTAGCCTCAGGGATAAGAGTATCAACAACCTCCTCGGCCTGCTGGGCGTCAGCATCGTTGGCAGCAGCTTCTTCTGCGGCCTTCTTGGCAGCCTCGGCAGCAGCTATCTCCTCCAGCTCTTTCTTCGACTTGCGGCCACGCTTCTTGGGAGCGGGCTTGGCCTCGGCAGGCGCCTCACTCTCGGCGGATGCTTCACTCTCTGCAGCAGCCTGTTCGGCTATGCTGGCATCAGCAGCGGCAGCAGCGGCAATGACCTTGCTCAGTGACGGTTTCTTGGTGGGTTTGGTGCTCTTGGCATCCAGACTCTCGCCGTCGGAACCGTTGACGGTATATACCTTATTATTATCTTTGGCTATGCGGGTGCGCTTGCGCTTCGGGGTAGTCACCCCGGCAGCAGAGTTCTCGGCTGCCTTGTCGAGTATGGCATAGACCACCGTTTCCAGCTCGTCGTTCTGCGATACCTTGACACCCAGTTCGTTCGCTATCTCCATCAGTTCGGAAACAGGAAGCTTTTCTAATTCTTCTTTCGTGTACATAATGATAATATACAGTAATTCGTTAATGATTCAATGATGTTGGAATTGTCTTTGGAAACAAAGTGCTTCGCGGACGGAAACACGTTTTCTGAAATTCGGATGCAAAGGTACGTATTATTTTTGAAACGACAAAACTTTCAAGCGGTTAATTTGCTTTTCTTTAGGAAAAGTTGTACCTTTGCACACAAAATTAGCGAAAGACGTATGGACATCAAGCAAGCTGAATTCTCCCTGTCGGCACCGATGGTGTCGATGTGCCCGAAGGACACGAAGCCTGAATATGCCTTCATCGGGCGCTCGAACGTGGGCAAGTCGAGCCTGATCAATATGCTGACAAACAACAAGAAACTGGCGAAGACGAGTGCGACACCAGGCAAGACGTTGCTCATCAACCACTTTATTATTAATAAGGAGTGGTATCTGGTCGACCTGCCGGGCTATGGCTATGCCAAGCGGTCGAAGAAGGAGGTAGACAGGCTGGACCAGATGATTCGCGGCTACATTCTGCAGCGCGAACAGCTGGTGAACGTCTTCGTGCTGGTGGACATCCGCTTGGAACCGCAGAAGATAGACCTGGAGTTCATCGAGTGGCTGGGACTGTCCAGCATCCCGTTCTCCATCGTCTTCACCAAGGCCGACAAGCTGACGCCAAACAAGTGCCGTCAGGCCATGGAGGCGTATAAGAAGACACTTTCAGAGACCTGGGAAGAGATGCCCCCGATGTTCCTGACGTCGGCTGAAAAGAAGGAAGGCCGCGACGAGGTGCTTGACTATATCGAGCAAATCAACCAGTCTGTCAAATAATCATCCCCCAGGACAAATCATAAAGATCATAGATTAATGGTTCCCTATCTTGACGTACAACACCTGACGAAGACGTTCGGCGCGCTGACGCTGTTCCGCGACATCAGTTTCTCCATCGGCGAAGGCCAGAAGGTGGGGCTGATAGCGAAGAACGGCACGGGTAAGTCGACGCTGCTCAGCATCCTGGCAGGCAAGGAGGGCTATGATGCTGGCGACATGGTGTATCGCCGCGACCTGAAGGTGGGCTTTCTGGAACAGTCGCCGACCTTCGACCCCGAGGAGAGCGTGCTGGATGCCTGCTTCAACCATCATGGCGAGGAAGAGAAGGTGCTGAAGGCCAAGCAGGTGCTGACGCAGTTGAAAATCGGCAACCTGCAGCAGCCGATGGGACAGCTCTCTGGCGGACAGCAGAAACGTGTGGCACTGGCCAACGTGCTGTTGACGGAACCCGACCTGCTGATACTCGACGAGCCTACCAACCATCTGGACCTAGAGATGATAGAATGGCTGGAGGGCTACCTGCAGCGCGGCAACCGCACGTTGCTGATGGTGACCCACGACCGTTTCTTCCTGGACCGCGTGTGCTCGGTCATCCTCGAACTGGACGACCATACCGTCTATACCTATCGTGGCAATTACGCCTACTATCTGGAGAAACGCCAGGAGCGCATCGACAACCGTCGGGCAGAGATAGCCCGTGCCAACAACCTCTACCGCACGGAGCTGGAGTGGATGCGTCGCATGCCCCAGGCCCGTGGTCATAAGGCCAAGTATCGTGAGGATGCCTTCTACGAGTTGGAGAAGGTGGCCAAGCAGCGCTTGGAAGAGCGACAGCTGAGGCTGAAGTCCTCTAATATATATATAGGTAGTAAGATTTTCGAGTGCCAGTATATCTCGAAGAAGTTCGATGATGTGGTCATTCTGAAGGACTTCTACTATAACTTCTCGCGGTTCGAGAAGATGGGCATCGTGGGCAATAACGGCACGGGCAAGTCGACGTTCATTAAGATGTTGTTGGGCGAGGTGCCTGTGGACGATGGCCGCATCATCATCGGCGAAACGGTGAAGTTCGGCTACTTTTCGCAGGAAGGCCTGCAATTCAATGAGCAGCAGAAGGTCATCGATATTGTCCGCGACATAGCAGAGTATGTGGAACTGGGCGGTGGCAAGAAACTGTCGGCATCGCAGTTGCTACAGTATTTCCTCTTCACCCCCGAGCAGCAGTACAACTACGTGTATAAGCTGAGTGGTGGCGAGCGCCGCAAGCTGTACCTCTGTACGGTCCTGATGCAGAACCCTAACTTCCTGGTGCTCGACGAGCCCACCAACGACCTCGACATCGTGACGCTGCAGATTCTGGAGGAATACCTGCAGGACTTCCCTGGCTGCGTCATCGTCGTCAGCCACGACCGTTACTTCATGGACAAGGTGGTAGACCACCTGCTGGTGTTCAAGGGCAACGGTGTCATCAAGGACTTCCCAGGCAACTATACGCAGTACCGCGAGTGGGCGTCGATGGAAGATTCTAGAGACTATAGAGAGTCTAGAGAATCTAGAGATTCTAGGGAAACGAATAAGCCCAGCTACCGCCACGACGACCGTCGGCGCTTGTCGTACAAGGAGAAGCGCGAGATGGAGCAGTTGGAGAAGGACATCGAGGCGCTGGAAGCCGAGAAAAAACAGATAGAAGAAGCCCTCTGTGGCGGTACTACCTCCGTTGACGAGATTACCGCCATGAGCAAGCGCCTGCCCGTGCTGAACGACGAGCTGGACGAAAAGTCCATGCGCTGGCTGGAACTGAGTGACATTGAACATTGAACGTTGAACGTTGAACATTGAATGATAAATGATACAACAACAATATCCATCACAACTGTTAGAACGGGCGGTACAGGAGTTCGCCAAGCTGCCAGGCATAGGGCGCAAGACGGCCCTGCGACTGGTGCTGCACCTGTTGCGGCAGGATTCCGACGACGTGGCGCAGTTTGCCGATGCCGTCGGGCGCTTGGTAGAGGAGGTCCGCTATTGCCACGTGTGCCACAACATCAGCGACAGCGAAACCTGCCCCATTTGTAGCGACCCGCGCCGCGACAGCTCTATCGTCTGTGTGGTGGAGAATATCCAGGACGTGATGGCTGTCGAGAATACGCAGCAGTTCAACGGACTCTACCATGTCCTGGGTGGTGTCATCTCGCCCATGGACGGCATAGGCCCCAACGACCTGGAAATCGACTCCTTGGTCAACAGGGTGGCGGCAGGCGGCATCCAGGAAGTCATTCTGGCGCTGGGTTCCACGATGGAGGGCGACACGACCTGCTTCTACATCTTCCGCAAACTGGCGCCCTTTACGGATGTGAAACTGAGCATCATTGCCCGAGGCATCAGCGTTGGCGACGAACTGGAGTATACCGACGAGGTGACGCTGGGACGGTCCATCCTGAACCGCACACCGTTCGAGGGAAAGTGAAGCGGTTAGCGGCCTTCGGCCTAAAGAATAAATAATAAAGAATAGAGAATAATGAATAACGAGACAATACAATTTCTGCTGACAACGGTGATGGAGATAGGTACGCTGGTGTGTGCCTACTTGGGATTGCGCCTGTTCAAGAAGAACCAATGGCTGCGACTGGCGCTGATTGTCGTACCGCTGCTGGCTAACGGCATCCTATACCTCATCTACCGCACAACGCCTTTCTTCTATCTGGGCGTCATCCTCTTACTTTGCATTCCCTTCGTATGGCCAAGAAAATCAGCATAGTCATCGTCAGTTACAACGTTCGCAAACTGCTGGACGAGTGCCTGCAGAGCGTGAAGAGTGCCTTGGAGGGTATTGACGGCGAGGTGTTCGTGGTCGATAACCATTCTACCGACGGCACCGTGAAACACCTGCGCCAGCGGCATAAAGACGTACGCTTTATCGCCAATACCGATAATGTGGGCTTTGCCCGTGCCAACAATCAGGCCATCCGCAAGTCCAAGGCCGAGTACGTGTTGCTGCTGAATCCCGATACCGTCGTCTACGAGCCCACCATCAAGGGCTGTCTGGACTTCATGGATGCTCATCCCGAGGCGGGTGGGGCAGGGGTGCGCATGCTGACGCGCGATGGTCAGCCTGCTCCGGAGTCGCGCCGGGCCATTCCCTCGCCCTGGGTGGCCATGCTGAAAATGCTGGGCTTCACGCGCCGCTACTATATGAGCAATCTGCCGTGGGACCAGCCGTGCCAGATTGAGGCCATCAGCGGTGCTTTTTGTCTGTTGCGCCGCAAGGCCCTCGACCAGGTGGGACTGCTCGACGAGGACTTCTTCATGTATGGCGAGGACATCGATCTCAGCTATCGTCTGCTGAAGGGAGGCTGGCAGAACTGGTACCTGCCTTACGACATCGTGCACTATAAGGGCGAGTCGACGCAGAAGACGTCGTTCCGCTACGTCCACACCTTCTACCAGGCCATGCTCATTTTCTTCCGCAAGCACTACAACCACCTCAGCTTCATCTTCTCGCTGCCCATCCAGGCCGCCATCTACTTCCGCGCCCTGCTGGCGCTGCTGCAGATGCTGGGTCAGCGCCTGCACCATTTTATCCATCCACAGCATAACGACAACCCATGAACCAGAATCCCGTCATCCGTCTCCGAGCCATTGAACCAGAGGACCTCGATGTGCTCTACCGTATTGAGAACGACCGTTCGTTGTGGAATGTCGGCGCCACCAACGTGCCCTACAGCCGCTATACGCTCCACGACTATGTGGCAACGTCCAGTGACGACATCTATGCCGACCGTCAGGTGCGGCTGGTCATCGAGAATGCGGAGGGCGAGACCGTCGGCATGGCTGACGTGGTACACTTCGAACCGCAGCACATGCGTGCCGAGGTGGGTATCGTCATCATCGATGCCTTCCGCCGTCGCGGCTATGCTCGTCTGGCATTGGTCGACTTGTGCCAATATGCCCTCGACGTGCTGCACCTGCACCAGCTGTATGCCGTCATAGATGCAGGCAACGAGGCAGCCATCGGCTTGTTCCGTCAGGCCGGTTTTCAGGAACAGGCACGTCTGAAAGACTGGCTCTCCGAGGGGCATTCCTTCCATGATGCACTACTTATGCAAAGATTTTTATAAAGTTTTTCGCAAAAAGTTTTGTGTTTTCAAAAATTCTCATTACCTTTGCACCCGCTAAATGAATAATGAGGCATTTCCGGTGCGTTAGTTCAGTAGGTTAGAATGCCTGCCTGTCACGCAGGAGGTCACGAGTTCGAGTCTCGTACGCACCGCTGAAAGTGAAAAGATTGAATTGAAAAAGGACATTGGTGCGTTAGTTCAGTAGGTTAGAATGCCTGCCTGTCACGCAGGAGGTCACGAGTTCGAGTCTCGTACGCACCGCTGGAACAACAATGGGAGCTCACAGGAACATCAGCGTTCCGTGAGCTTTTTTAATAACTGAGAACTATCAACAACAATAATTACTGGTATGAAACAAACAATTCTGGTGACGGGTGGAACAGGATTCATCGGCAGTCACACCACCGTCGAATTACAGGAAGCAGGTTACGAGGTCGTCATCATCGACAACCTCTCCAACTCTAACGCAGCTGTCGTGGACGGCATCGAGAAGATTACAGGCATTCGCCCCGCCTTCGAGAAGGTGGACTGCTGCGACCTGGAGGCCCTCGAGAACGTGTTCAAGAAGTATCCCAACATCGAGGGTATCATCCACTTTGCCGCCTCCAAGGCTGTGGGCGAGAGCGTAGAGAAGCCCCTGATGTACTATCGCAACAACCTGACGAGTCTCATCAACCTGCTGGAGCTCATGCCCAAGTACGATGTCAAGGGCATCATCTTCTCCAGCTCGTGCACCGTCTACGGACAGCCTTCCCAGGAGCACCTGCCCGTGACTGAGGATGCGCCCATCCAGAAAGCCATGTCGCCCTACGGCAATACCAAGCAGATCAACGAGGAGATTATCCAGGACTACATCCACTCTGGTGCCCCCATCAAGTCGGTCATCCTGCGCTACTTCAACCCCATTGGCGCACATCCCACGGCACTCATCGGCGAGCTGCCCAACGGCGTGCCCATGAACCTCATTCCCTTCGTTACCCAGACGGCTATGGGCATTCGCGGACAGCTGAAGATTTTCGGCAATGACTACAACACGCCCGACCACACCTGCATCCGCGACTACATCTATGTCGTCGACTTGGCCAAGGCTCATGTCAAGGCTATGGAGCGCGTGCTCGATAATCCTGAGACCGATGCCGTTGAAGTCTTCAACATCGGCACAGGCCGCGGCCTCTCCACGCTGGAAGTCGTTCAGGGCTTCGAGCGTGCCACCGGTGTCAAAGTCAACTGGACCTATGCCCCTCGTCGCGAGGGCGACATCGAACAGGTCTGGGGCAATGTCGACAAGGCTAACCGCGTGTTGGGCTGGAAGGCCGAAACTCCTACTGACGAGGTGCTGAAGTCTGCCTGGAAGTGGCAGCAGAAACTTCGTGAAGACGGCATCCAGTAGGGCTTTTCCCAGTCGAGGATTAATCCCTGACCATACAACACCGCGCCAGTCTGCATCAGCATGCTGGCGCGGTGATTGTTTCAGTTACTGTAGTTATAGGTCATGGCCGTGCTATTTGGTCATACTCATTTTGCAGGAGATGGGGAAGCCGGACTCCGACATCGAGCAGTTGCTATGTGTTTCATCCTTCTTTTTGTTGCGGTTCGTTTCCATGAAGCGGACCGCTTTTTTTGTGTCTGTGACAGATCGTGCCTGTGACAGATACAATCTATTCCTTTCATGCTAGTTTTATTTTTTTTATTTAGACCCTCAATTTTTCCTTTTTTATCTGTCACATCCGTCACAGAGAGAAAGAGTGTTCTTTAATTTGCTTATTATCAGCTTGATAGATTCTGGTTTTTGCTGTGACACATCCGTGACACATCTGTGACACATCTGAAATTCAACATCATCTGTCACAGTTTCTCACGACATTACGGCTCACCCTCGACGAGATTACGGCTCGTCGAGGGTGAGATTACGGCTCGTGCCCCACGGCATTACGGCTCGTCGTTTTTCGCCCAAAGACCCTGCTGAGTTCACACTGCCTAAGTACCAGAAAATATAAAAGCTGGCCAACTCGTGACCAGCTCTGTATTTGAGTGAAGGAAACCAAGCGGCAAGGTCGAATTGCTCATCATCTCCACAGGCTTTACCCCGCAGCCATGCCACCGTTCCGCACATCGTGGCTCTACTTGGCTTCTCCTTTCACGCTGCAAATATAGGCAATTTTCGCTTATCCTCCAAACTTTTCCATTCTTTTTTTGGGTTTCCAAACTTTTTGTCTCTTCGACAATCATGTGCACACCGAAACCGCCTGAGTCAGAATTGGAAGAGTGCGAAGCGAGAATCATGGGAGGAAACAAAAAACTATTCCATTGATTCATACAAATTTGGAGAATTGGAAATTAGTTTGTATCTTTGCAACGCGTAACCATATAAAAGAAGAATGAATGGAGATAAAACTGAACGAATATCACAAGAAAGTGAATGCCGAAATGAGAGCGCAAGTTGCATACTGGAAAGCGCATCCGCAGTCGCGAGAGGAGTCCTTGAGGAGATTAAAGCTCTTGCGGGAACAACGGCTTGCAAGTCAGTCCAACTGGTAAGGCTCAAGAAATGGGCACAGGAACATGGCTGCTGGTATAGCGACTGTAGTGTGCTTGGCGAGTTTTTTGACCGTGGGTCTGAGAATGAAACATATATCTCGCATGACCAAACGGAAATAGTCAAATTAAACGATTTCCGTTATTCTGATGATAATATAACATCTTTTTTTGAGCGTATTAAAGCACATAACGTTTATTTTGATGCTTGTTCTTATCGTATGATTGGCTTTGGCGAGAACAGAGAAGGCAAAGTATGTGCTATACTTATCCAACCTTATATTGCCGAAGCTCGTCTTGCCACCATGCAAGAAGTACACGATGAATTCATTCGCTTAGGCTTCCGTCCAGAAGACAATGGCGAATATTATACTAATGGGCAACATGACATCTTGAAAAGTGCTCACCGGAACCGTGAGTTCGTGTACTAAAGTGATCAGGAGAACCGTCCCCGTGATCTTTGTCAAGCAACTACGCAAAGGCTATCCCATTCGAATGATAGCCAAGAACTGCGGCGTTGGCATCAGTACAGTACAACGAATCAAGAAGAAATTTGTTGGAAACTAAAAAATAAAGTGGAGGTAAATATCAAAAAATGGTATTTCCTCCCACTTTTTTATTCTTCTGTGTGCCCAAACAAGTGCTTTTCTTGTTTTTTTAATTATTTTTTTGTATCAAATTGAAAAATATTTTGTAAATTTACACCCGCAAACTGAAAGCCCCCGTTGTAAGGGAGGTGAGGGGATGCTATATGTATAAGAGTGTTTACGAATGCAGATTTGACCTCCTCCAAACTTCGCAACCTTGGATAGAGTCTGATCGCAAGACAGAATCTTCTGGTCAAAAAGCAAGAGTGAATACTACATCTGATATGATAGAATATGTCACGTCGTTATTTTTGTATAAGGTACGTGTCTTGTTATCATATAGGTGTGGGTGTTCGCATTGCTTTTGTCCTGACCAGAAGAGGTAATGCGAAGACCTGGAGGAGTGGGATGAAGCAATGTATTAAGCCCACACTTTTTGTATATATACCTAATTTAGAACTAATAACAGCCTTGTTCGGGCTTGACACGGCTTAGGAAGTATGTTAAGATGATTACACTAACTATCATTGTTCTTGTGATTTGGGCAATTTACGCTTATAATAAAAAAGACAAGCGTAGCTATGATGCAGATGAAAAAATACAGGAATTACCTCCTATTCATTTTCATTCACAGGAACACGACTCTGGAAAAAGATTCTGGACGGGTGAGTTATTTGAGAGCAATAGTAATGTATTACTCGATTTCAATTACAAAAATGGATATTTGACACTTAAAACAAAAAGTGGGAAAGAAATAAGTGGCCTATTGTCAGCAATGAGCGTAAGATTTGATAAGTATTGTGGTGAGACTCATATTACAGTTAAATCTAATGGCGACAAAATTGAAATAAATAAATTAGGTAACTTTACAGATGACCAGTGGGAAACAATGATAGGGGTGTTCTTATTGGCTGGTACAACTTATGGCGCGGAAATATTCAGCTCTTGGTACAAGAATATGAGTAAAGCCAATATTGCATTAAAGATCATTAGTAAATTATGTTAAGTCTATGCCACTATTTAGAATAACAGTGAAACATAGAGTAAACACCAATGGTGTTCGTCTTGAGCCAGGCATGAGTGTTGATGTGGTCACAAATTCGTATAGCGATCCCGTCCACACTAATGGTGGCCAATGCGTAGTTGATGCTTTCAGACGCATCTATGGTGTTGATATCAGAAGAGCGGGCGCTCTTAATGGTGTTTATTTGAAAGTAACTAAAATCTTTTAATTATGAATATTGAAGAACTTATTCATCCATTGGATGCGAAAGCATTAAAAGCTTTAAAGAATGTTCCCGGTTTGCCAAAACTAATGGAGAAAATTTTCGAATATGGCTATGACGAACTAGCATGGAGCGATAATGTGACTACAAATTTGCGTCTTTCAGAAACGCAAATGCCAGAAGTATATAATCGTCTGCCTCCAATTTGTGAACGATTGGGAATACCTGTACCAGAATTGTACTTACAAATGAGTCCAATTCCTAATGCATGGACTTCTGGGCACAAGAAGGTTTATATAGTTCTTACTTTGGGATTAATTAGGAGAGCCAAAGGGGATGAACTTGACGCTGTTCTTGCCCATGAGTGTGGTCACATCTTATGTCAACATGTATTATACCAAACTCTAGCAAATGCTATCTTTACATTTGGAGATACTATGGCTGATACTTTTGTAGGTATGATAGGTAACGTTGCAATGAAACCCGTAAGGCAAGCCTTGATGCTATGGAGCAGAGCATCAGAACTCACAGCAGATCGCGTTGCCTGTATAATATCTCCTGTATCAACTTTGTCAAAAGTGTTGGCGAGGTTAGATTTGATACCTAAAAATATCGTAGAAACTATGGATTTTAATGCCTGGGCAAAGCAAGGGGAGGACTTCGAAACCCTAAGAGATGGAACGGCATGGAATAAAATTGTTCATTGGATGGCTGATTATGATGCAGATCATCCTTATACCCCAGTCCGTGTCTACGAGGCCATGAAGTGGGAAAAGACAGAAACATGCAATTGGTTGCGTTCAAATCCCATCAAGTTTGAATTCCCAGAAGAAATAGAAGCTGCAAAGAAAGCGGAATTAGCAGCAAAGAAAGCGGAGGAAAAGAGCGAAAGCAGTTGGAGCCTCCCCAAGATTCCCAAAAATGTAGATGTTAATTCGATAATTCCCAAATTCAAGGGCTTTAAGAAATAATAAACAAATTATATGGTACTACTAATTTTATCCATTGTTGCAATCACAGGTCTTGTTGGTGCAGGAGTTTATGTACATTCTTCTAAGAAGAAGTATGAAGAAGCAGTCTCAAATATGGAAATGGCCGATGATGAGAGTGCTATTGTTGACATAAAGATGATTGAAGAGGAAGTTGACCGCGTAGAACGTCTAAAAGACACATTGCGAGAGGCACGGAAGAATGTAGAAAAGATAGATATTCCTGTACCAGAATCGATATCATATAATGAAACAACTCAATCATCACTTAACAAGATTAGTCGTTTTTCTGAAAAGTATTCTAAAGGTATAGCCGGAACTGAGCAACTGGTGTTGGGGTTGCTTCCCGTCTCAGAAACAGGCCATATACTATCATCTTTTGCAGCAACATTTCCTGAACAATTGGGGGATGCAGCACAAAGCGCAATAGCAGCAATGAAGGATGCTGCATATGTCCCTGAGAATATGGGGGAACTTATGAGTATGGTAGGAAATGCTATGCAACATGTTAATCCACAATCTTTGGCTAATGCACTATCTCATCACGATTATGTAAGTCTATTATTGAAACCTGGTAAGGCAATGGTGACTGAGATGTCTGGTGTCCATGAGGGAATGTCAGATCTTACATCATCATTTAGCGAGATAAAAGACAATTTTGCCAATTCAATTGGTGCTGATAGCCTTACGGATATAACAGACTTTGATGTTTCTGGTCATATTCCAGTTATGACTATTGCTATGTCATCATTCAGAGAATTCCAACTACTTACAAAAAATAAAACAGATGCTATTTCTTCCCTGAAGAATATCGGACTGGATGCCGCAGGATCTGGAGTTGGAGCACTGGCTGGTGCTAAGGCTGGTGCAATTGCAGGAAGTTTATTCGGACCTGTAGGAGCTGCTTTGGGCGGTCTCATTGGGGGCATAGGAGGTGCTATGGGTGGCCGTATGATATCAAACGAGGTAAAACAAGCACCACTTAAAAACGCAATTAGCAATTACCAAAGTAGCTATGAAAAAATGAATAGAGAAACCGAAGCTAAATCTAAGAAAACTCTCGCCAATATCCATGATTTCACTGTAAAAAGACGGAACGAATTTAAAAATGAAAAAGTGCTTAGTGAAATTCCTGTAGTAGATAGCGAAACAATCATTACTCAGATAAGTGTGACGTTGTATCAATATCTACTGGACTATATTGATGTTATGAAATCGAGGTGTGATAAAGTCAAAGCGTCATTTTGGTATAAGGAAGAAAAGCATGGAACAGTAATAAACAGATATATGGAAAGGATAGCAGGCTTAGAAGCACAGCTTATTCCCATAGAGAACATAAAAGAGAATCCTATTCTGGCTATTGAATCATTGCTTTCTATAAAGATGCCAAAAGAAATAACAACATCGGAATATGAGAAGAACCTTTCTGCTTGTACGGAAGAACTGAAGGAACTGAACAATAAAAATGATTCCTCTATCTTAGTATGGACATATATGGTAAATGGTGCTTATCAGAAAGCCATTCGCGATATCACGGAGTTCAATAACAGAGAAATGACTTCTCTTAACCAATTCTTTGAAAGTTGGAAGACTACAATGACAGAATTGGGGAAAAAAGTTGACAAAGAGAAGAGTAAGTTAGGATTAAACTAATAAAAATATGAATACGCCTATCATCATTCAGGTTCTGGTGGTAGGCGTTTTTTTTGTTTAATCTTCTGTAAACAATATCCACTTATCGTTTACACAACACAAATTGAACATTATCTTTTACGTCTATAACTACGTAAAACACTAAGGTTCCCGCATCTTTGTATAACTGTAAAGCAGGTAAACAAGGGGTGGGTGAATAGCTGACATCCCCCTACCCATAAAATCGCCTTTGACATTGTACAATCGACATTGCACAATAATAAAACGCGCTATTCACACCTTTAAAGACTTACTATTGATATGCTGATTCGCAATTTATTATCTCTGTTTAGCACCAATAATGGGCTAGCAGAGCGGCAGGAAGCTATGCTTGCACCTGTCGAAACCGCCAAAGCAAGCAGATCAGAGAAGTATGAATCTGATATCAGAGCCATTACAGATAAATATGGCGAGTTGACACCTGGGCTTTGTATAGAGACAACCCTGCAAGACCTTCTAACCATAGTTCCAAGGCATCGCCCAAGGATAGATGCTTACAAGAATCATTGGGGTCGGAGAAGGTGATCATTTCTAATCAAGGGGATGAAGAAAGTGAGCATAATAAAAACTAAGTGTTTTGGCCTAAAACAATAAAAATGTAATTAAGAACTTGCAGGTTTCAAAAATACTTCTTATCTTTGCACTAAGATAATTATAAAAACAAGATGAATCATGACATTTTATGGTTTCGCAGGATTTGACGGACGTACAGTCCTGCCTGTTATTGTGCAACCAAGAATTGCCAATGCCCATCCTGCAACAAAAATAATGATTGACACCTATATGGCAGCTTTGGGATTTGAAAAGCCCGATATAATAAAGCACAAGGGCAGCTCCCTATGCTGAAAAACTCGATTTTACGTTTTACCCTTCACCCTACACTTTGGATGCTTGAAATGCCGATGTACAAAGACTTTGAGACCAGTGTAGGGTGGGCATGACCCTCCACCCACCCTTACCTCACCCTACACTCAGACCTCATTACTATAGGTTAAGCTGGATACTGAAAGAAATGCTAGCAGACAGGGAATGCCAAGCTTGCTGTTTTTCCGTAGGGAGCAAACTTTAATTCCGTAGGCTGCGAACTCCCAGTCCGTGCCCGTCGGACTGATGGTTTGTATTAATAGCATCGTTTGCCAGTATTAATGTCTGTCTGCTGGCTTTGGTGGTTAATGTCTACAGGCTTTGGTGGTGATACTTTGAGCCTATAGAGGCAGTGGAGGGTCAGTGAGGGGTGAGTGGAGGGTCAAAACCACCCTCCACTCATCATGAGCCCTTTGTACAAGGGCATTTCAGCCTCCCAGAGTGGAGAGTGTAGGCTAAATCGAAAAAAGCTTTTTTCTGAAGGAATCCAATGATTCATATAAATTTGGAGAATTGGAAAATAGTTTGTATCTAAGAATGTGCGCAATATCTGGAATAATAGGACACGAGAACTTTTGTGTTGATGGACTGAAGTTGAAGGAAATCTCAGATAGAATGATTCTGAGAGGACCGGATAGTGGCGATTATTATATTGATAGAAATATAGGGCTTGCGCATCGCAGATTGTCAATCATTGATTTGTCGACTGGTGACCAACCCATGATGATAGACAATGGAAACGTCGTCATAGTTTATAATGGAGAGGTTTACAACTATCAGGAAATCAGGAAGGAATTAATAGGTCAGGGATGCGCCTTTAAGACAACCAGCGACACGGAAGTGGTTGCGATGGCCTACCAGGTTTTTGGTATTGAAGAATGTCTCAAGCGGCTTGAAGGCATGTTCGCTTTTGCTATTTATGACAAGAATAGGGGCAAGATATACATAGCCAGAGACAGGTTTGGCGAGAAACCTCTTTATTATTATACGGAGGAAGGTGTGTTTTATTTCGCATCGGAACTAAAGGCTTTTGCGCCTTCGTTAGAACGATTTAATATATCCAAAACAGCATTGAATCTCTTTCTGACTTTGTCTTATATCCCAGCCCCTTATACAATCTACGATGGTATAAGCAAATTGTTGCCAGGACATTATATGGAGTTTGACAGGAAGGGTACTTATCATATAAAGCAATACTTTGAGGCAAAAGAGGATATCGCCCAAAAAGGTATAACTGATTATAAGACGTCAATCAATACTTTGAAAGAACTGCTTGCCACTTCAGTGAAACAGCGAATGGTCAGTGATGTTC
>CACXAG010000001.1 GCA_902765585.1 uncultured Prevotellaceae bacterium | reverse complement strand
TCCTCGTTCTGGAACACCTGGTGGACGCGCACCTCGTGCTCCTCGCCACGGTTCTGGAAACGGGTATGATAGACCAGATACGTACGCCCGTCCTCGGCAGCGATGATGCTGTTGTGGCCCTGCGAGCGCTCGCTGTTGTTGCCAACGGCCTGATTGCCCCACTCGCCGTAAGCGCCAAAGATGTTGACGCCGCGGTTGCCGTCGCTCTCCTTGGCACCGAAGTTGAGCAGATAGCTGTTGAAGACGGCTGAAGAGTTCTTGGCATCGACATAGGGCCCGTCGGGCTGCTGCGAACGGAACACGCGCATCTGGTAGCCGCCATTGTTGTAGTCAGAGGCATTGCCGCCGGCAGCCAGACCGCCGTAGCTCATGAAGAGGAAGTAGTAGCCGCCGATGTACTCGATGTAGCTGGCCTCACCCGACACGTAGTAGCCTCCGGCTATCTTCTTGCCGTAGTAGGGGTCGACGGTGACGCCGTCGCCACTGCCCGTCAGGGTATAGGTGACGTCATAGTCGCGCAGGCCCGTAGCCTCGTCGAGTTCGAGCATCCAGATGCCGCCACTCCATGAGCCGTACGACATCCACAGTCGGCCCGTCTCGTCGTAGAACACGCAGGGGTCGATGCAGTTGGGATAGCGGTTGCCCCACTTGTTGCCCACGGCATAGCGGGTGGGCAGCGAACTCTGAGCACCCAAAACAATCTCTAAGTCAGTATCCTTGTAGGCATTGCCGGTATGGAAGCCGCTGATGACCACAGGAGCCTGATAGCGATAGGGACCCGTAATCTTGTCGGCCGTGAGCATGATGATGCTGGAGTACCAATTGTCGCCATTGATGCTGAGGTACATGCACCACTTCTGCATCTGCTTATTGTAGATGACATCGGGTGCCCACATGTTGCCGTCGACCGAATAGGAGGCATTGCCGCGCTTCGACCACGCCAGGGCGTTGAACGCAAAGTCAACCTCCTGGCCGCCCTTCTTCACCTTCGTCACCTGCGGGGTGGTGAAGGCTACATTGTTGGCGGCATTGGTGTTGTTGGCCGTTGCCCACGGTGCCGTGAACGACACCCACGTCATGAGGTTGGTGGAGCGTGCGGCAGCACGATGCGAACCGAAGATGTAGTAGTTGCTGGTGGAGGGGTCCCAGACGACGCTGGGGTCGTGGACGGCGACGCGCTTCAGGGCCGAGGGCCATTCCGTCTGCTGCTCATCCTGTTCTTCCTGTCCCTCGTCGGGCTTCGTCCCGTCGCTGGTGGTGGTGAACGTCACATCAGCCGAGTACTTCACCTCCTTGCTGGTCTGGGCGTAGGCACGGACGTGGTAGGTGGTGCTGGCCGTGAGACTGGAAAGCGTCACGTCGATGGTAGCCGACGAGGACGTCACCTTGCTGCCGTTGATGTCAGGATTGGCTGAGGTGCCGTAGCACACGCCACGGCTGACGATGCCAGAACCGGCTGTCACGGCATGCACCTGGGCGGAACTTGACGAGGTGACCGTCACCACGGGGGTGGTCACCGTCACGGCAGTAGAGACGCTGCCGCCGCCATCGTCGGCATCATCGCCCCCACAGGCTGCCAGAAGCAGACCTGCGGAGATGATGCAAAGAAAATACTTAACGTTCATTTGACTATTTGACAATTTCAATGTTCAATGTTCAACGTTCAACGTTACTCAAATACTAAGTAGCTGCTGTCCACGGTGAAGCGGAAGTAGAAGTCGTCGGGGTCGATGGTGTTGATGCCCAGGTACTGCTGGGTATAGACGTTACCGTCGTTGCCCTGCATAGCTGCCGTCACGTCAACGGTGCCGTCGCCCTTGTTGTTGATGGTCAGCGTCACCTTGGCACCAATCATGGCAGCACGCCACACGTCCCAGTTGCGGCCTTCTTCCATCACCGGCTTGCAGGCAGCGTAGCCGTCGCCCCAGCCGTAGTTGTCGGCACGCACCACGGCATACTCCGTAGCCACATTCTCCTTGTTCATGATGAGCACGAAGTTGTTCCAGTTGTTGGCGCCGCTTCCGTAGTTGGTGAAGTTGACGGTGCACACCTGGTGAGCATCCACCTTCACGTTCTGCGTGAAGACCTGCCACCAGCCCGTCGAGCAGTCGGGCGCACCCAGCTCCTTGTCGAATGCCATGTGGCAGCCGTCGAGGGTGAAGCGGAAGTAGAAGTCGTCAGGATCGACGGTGTTGATGCCGATATACTCCTGGGTATAGACGTTGCCGTCCGTGCCGTACATGATAGCCTTGACGTCAGCCGTGCCGTCACCGTTGTTGGTGATGTAGGCCGTCACCCTGGCACCGTTCATGGCAGCCAGCCAGGTAGCCCACTCGCGGCCATCCTCCATAGCGGGTTTGCAGGCAGCGTAGCCGTCGCCCCAGCCGTAGTTGTCGGCACGCACCACGGCATACTCAGCCAGGTTGGCCTTGTTGAGCACGATGACGAAGTTGTTCCAGTTGTTGGCTCCCGAGGTGTAGTTGGTGAAGTTGACCACCTTAGTCTCCTTCGGTGCCACCTTGATGTTCTGGGTATGCTCGCTCCACCAGCCAGACGAGTTGTCCTCAGCGCCCAGCACCGCAGGCGAGGGCACGACAACGGTCTCGGTGAATGCAGAGAGCTCGTTCACCACGTTGAAGGTCTTGACGGCAATGACAGGCTTGGTGGCAAGGGAGCCCTTGAAGGTCTTGTTGTACATGACGACGAGTATCTTCTGTCCTATCTCGTCCATGCTCGGAACCGACTCGAAGATGAGGTCTTCGGCCGTCACCTCCTTAGGAGCGGGCAGGTTGGCGAAGGTCACCTTACCCGTGACGTTGGCCATGGCCTCCTCTAAGGTCGTGCCCACCAGTACCTCGGTAGGAACGCCAGACAGTTCCAGAGCCACAGGCTCCTTGTCCTCAGCCGACGTGAAGCCGCCGATGGGCTCGATGGTGCTGCCCAGGAAGTTGATGTACGAACCCTCAGGCACCAGGAAACAGCGGATTTCCTTGTTCGAGGGGTCGGCATTCAGGTTCACAAGGGGCGACTTCTGCGTATAGGTCTTCACCACCGTACCGTTGTTCATGGTCACCAGCAGGCCACCCTCGCTGCGGTCGACGGTCAGCGTCACCTTGCCGCCCAGCTTGTCGACGCCAGCGTCCGTGTCCGTCTGGAACTCCAGCGTACTCGTGGCCAGACTGCGGTCGATGTAGTCGCCCCACTCGGAGTTGCCGCTGGGCTGGTAGTCGTAGCGGATGGCACCATACTCCTTGTAGTCGGCAGCACCACGATCCTCGTCGTTGGTGATGATGAGCACGAAGTTCTTATAGGTATTCGTAACGGCGGGGTTGATGTTCAGGTTGAACTGAGCCACCCACTTGGCACCCTCGGGAATCTGGTAGTACTTCGAGAACACGGCCCACCAGCCCGTAGAATAGTCCGTGGCTCCGACGGTATAGACGTCCTCGTGCAGGCCCTCTATCTCTTCGTCACCACCCTGGTTGGCTGCCTTGGCAGCAGCGATGGAGTCAGCCTTGGCCGACAGCCAGTCCGGAGCATTGAGCCCGTACAGGTCACCGCCCTCACAGCTCGTCAGTGCCAGCATGCCCAGGGCTGCTGCACAGACGGTAGTTGCAATTTTACGATATAGTTTCATAGCTTTTATTCTATTTAATTTTTCATTTTTCATCTTTCATTTTTCATCTTCTCAGAGGTTCACCACAGGATGTACCGTCCAGCCATGTGCCTCGAAATAGGTAGCGTTGTCAGTACTGTTGTTAGCCGAGTTACCCACCAGGTTGGGGTTGTCGTTCAGCGTACCCTGATAGATGGGGAAGAACTCATGGCCCTTCGTCCATGTGTCATACGAGCTCTTGCTGCAGTTACTATACTGCACCTTGTCCTTCGGCGTGTAGTTATACGTACCATTGTTGTAGTTAGCCTTCGTCCAGAAGTTGACGGCGGCATGGTCCTTCAGCTGGCGCAGGCGGTCGCCATTGTAGAAGAAGCCCCAGCGCAGCAGGTCGAAGCCACGGCCGAACTCACAGCCGAACTCCTTCGGGCGCTCCACGTTGGCAATCTGCTCGAAGAGCTTGTCCTTCGAGCTGAAGTTAGCCAGATTCAGGCTGGCCAGCCCTGCACGGTTGCGCACCTGGTTGATCCAGTCGATAGCCTGCTGCGTAGGACCGTTCACCTCGTTCTCGCACTCTGCGGCACGCAGCAGCACGTCGGAGTAGCGCATCATGCGCAGGTTGATGCCGTTGTGCAGACCCGTAACCACCTTCTCGTAGAGTCCTGTGCGCAGGTTGGTGTTCTTAGCCACGGGCAGTCCACCGTAGTTGTTGTTGGTAACCAGGGGGATGTCGGGGTTGCCCCAGTCGTCGGTCTGCGTCACCTTGTAGCACTGGTTGCCGTACTCAAAGCCTTCCCATTCGGGCTCGTAGGTGCCGATGGTCCAATAGAGGCGGGGGTCCAGCGAACCGCTGGTGGTGCGCTCAGCCTTGAACAGGTTGTAGAGCCAGGGCGATGCCGACAGGTCGGCCCAACCGCCGCAGTCGCCAGGACCGAAGTTACTCTCGATGGCGTTACCCTGCGTGGCATTGGGGCTGGTGTTCACAGGCGTCCACTCGTCGTCGACACCCTGCGTGCCATAGTCCAGATACTGTACCTCGAACAGGCTCTCAGCGTTGTTCTCGTAGGCAGAACCCTCGCGGAAGTTGTCGCCATAGTTGGCCATCAGCTCGTAGTGACCATACTGACCAGCAATGATAGACTTCAGCACGTCGAGCGCCTCGCTATACTTGTGGCGCATCATCAGGGCACGGGCATAGTAGCCGGCGGCAGCACCGCAGGTGGCACGACCCTTGGCCCACTGGCCGCCTGCATCACGCGAGGGCAGCAGCGAGATGGCCCCGGCGAAGTCCTCCTCCACCTGGTCCCAGACACGGTCATACTGGGCATTGCCATCAGTGTCCCCAGGCTCATAGTTGCTTCCATAGAGGCCGTCGAGTGTGCTGTAGGTCTCATAGTTGGTAATTAGGAGGGGGTTCTGGTAGTAGCCTGCCAGGTTGTAATAGGCCAAACCGCGAAGGAACAGGGCCTGTCCCTTGGCACGGGCGAAGGCTTCGGGCAGTTCCTCGCCGCCTTCGACAAACTGGGACAGCACAAAGTTACAAACATTGATGGTGTAGTACCAGTCACGCCACGACCACTGGCCGATTTCGTCGGTGAAGGCCACATTCAGGTCGTCGAAGGGCATATACCATACCTGCGACGAGTTCCATACCTCGTCACCACGGCATACGTCAAGCATATAACCCACACGGGCGTAGGTGCCCTCCATACGAATATGGTTGTAGCAGGCGATAATGCATTCCTCCAATTCATCGGCAGAGTAGCCGAAGGTGGCTGCTGTCTGCTGGTTGGGGTTCGTCACGTCCAACTTGCTGTCGCACGACGTCAGTGTGCCGATACCCAACAGGAGCGCTAAGGAAATATTATGTAGTTTCATATTTTGATTCTTTTTACTATTTTACTTTTTCAATTCTTCAACTTTTCAATTCTTCAATTCTTAAAAAGTAAAGTTAAGACCTGCCATAAAGCTCGTCGGAGTGGGGTAAGAGCAGTAGTTGTAGCCCGGGGTGAAGGTACCGCCGGCGTAGTCTACGTTGTAACCCTTGTAGCCAGTGATGGTCAGCAGGTTCTGTGCCGACACATAGACACGGACGCCGGAGACATAATTGCCGAACCACTTGTTGGGCAGGTTGCAGCCCAGCTCGATGTTGGCAATCTTCCAGTAGGCGGCATTCTGAATCTGACGGCTGCTGAAGAGGTCATTCCATGCTAATGAGGCAGAATTGGACAGATAGGTGCGGGGCACGCCGGAGATATAGGTCAGTCCGTCCTCCGACCACTTGTTGGCACCCAGCACAGCCACGTCGTGGTTGCCATAGCCATAGCTGGAGTTCAGCGTGTTATAGAGGAAGTCTGACACGTGATAGCCAAGGGCACCGTATGTAGAAATGCTCAGGTCGAGGAACTTCCACTCCAAGTGTGCACTCAGACCGAAGTTGACGCTGGGCAGTCCGCTGCCGAGGACGGTCTGGTCGTCGCCGTTCACCTGTCCGTCGCCGTTGACGTCCTTGTAGTAGCAGTCACCCACCTGGGCACCAGCCTGATACTCGTCATGGCCATTGGCCTGGGCGATGGCGTTCAGGTCGTCTAACTGGGCCTGGGTGCGGATGATGCCCTGGTAGTCCCAGCCGTAGAACTTACCGACCTCCTCGCCTACCTCAGTGATATAGGAACCAGTAATATACTTCTCCGTACCAAAGCCCAAGGAGGTCACCTTATTCTTCAGCGTGCTCAAGTTTGCACTAATCTCGTGCTTCAGCGCATGGTCGCGGTTGCGGTAGGTTGCCGAGAACTCGAAACCGCTATTCTCAATCGATGCGGCGTTCATGGTAACGGTGGTATTTGCCACACCGGCATGGGCGGGAACAGGAACATTATAGAGCAGGTCCTCAGACTTGTTCTTGTACCACTCGGCGGTGAACTCGATGCGGTTGTTGAAGAAGGCCAGGTCGAGACCGACGTTCATCGTCTTTCGCTTCTCCCACTGGAGGTTCTGGTTGACGAAGTTGGAAACGGCAGAACCTGTGACAGGCTGGTTGTCAAAGCTATAGGTCATATTGTTGCGGAGCATAGTGGCCTGGATGGCATAGTCGCCCACAGCAGCCTCGTAGCCGAGCTCACCATAGCTGGCGCGAAGCTTGAACATGTTGACGATGTCGCGGTCGATGGGGAAGAATGCTTCCTTGTCGAAGCGCCAACCGGCTGACACAGAAGCGAAGGTGTCCCAGCGCTTGTCAGGAGAGAGACGCGAGCTACCGTCGCGGCGGACAATACCAGAGATGAGGTACTTGCCGTCGAAGTCGTAGTTCAGACGGGCCAGATAGGAAGCCAACGTATGCTTGTACTCGTTAGAAGAAGAATAGGTATCCTTGGCATTCTGCAACTGCAGGTAGTAAGGCTCGTTCAGGTTGACGGCCCATCCGTGCAGTTCGGTGGTATGCTCCTCTTCGTAGGTCTGACCGACCACGAGGTTAATATGGTGCTTGGCGATGGTACCGTCGTAGGTCAGCGTGTTCTCTATCAGCGCATCGGTATACTTGCGGTGGTCTTTGTTCAGACGCTCGTTCTCCTTGGCCAGATACACGCGGTTGCTCTGAATCCAAGCCGGAATCCACGTTCTGTCGTTGGCCGACGTCGTGCTGTAGGAGAGGTTCAGTTTATAGGTCAGCTTGTGGTTGTCGCTCTTGACGCCGATCATATCCAGCAGGTCGACGTCAGCAGAGGCGGTTCCTACAAAGCGGTCGACGATGGTCTTGCGGGTCAGCAGGTTGTTGACCAACAGCGGGTTCATGGCCGAGATGTCGCCATGCACGGTATCGTAATAGACACCATAGCCGTAGGCATCGTATTTCCAGCCGCTGGCAGAACCGACAACATCGTCCAGCACCCATGTCGACTCGTCGTAAGCCTTGATGGTGGGCTGCATGCCCAGCACGCCGCGCAGCACGTTACCCAGGTTGCCATACAGACCCTGGATATACGGGTCGTCATTGCCGATGGACATCACGTTCTGGTCGGAGTGTGAATAGACGAGACCTGTGCGGAACTTGATGAACTTGGCATCCATCGTGTTGTTCACACGCACAGTGTAACGCTTAAAGTCAGGACCGGCACCCTCTACCGTACCCTTCTGGTTGTAGAAGTCGAGGCCTATATTATAAGTATTGTTGGCACCGCCACCGCTCAGATTGACATTGTGGTTCATGCGTGTTCCTGTCTTGAACGACTCCTTGAACCAGTCGGTATCGGTATTGTCGCGGAAATGGTACTTGCCGTCCTCGCCCAGGCTGTAGCCGCCAGGAAGCGGTGTGCCAGAGTTGGCGGCTGCAATGCCAAGGTAGTTGCTGTACTGGTCGGCATTCATCAAATCGTACTTGTTGTTAGAAACCTTGTCCATGCCGAAGTAGCCTTTGTAATCAACCTTCAGAGGCTGGTCCTTCTTACCACCCTTGGTGGTGATGATGACCACACCGTTAGCAGCACGCGAACCGTAGATAGCACCTGCCGATGCGTCCTTCAGCACCTGAATGGTCTCGATGTCGTTCGGCGAGAAGTCACGGATGGTCGTACCCATGGGCACACCGTCAATAACATAAAGAGGAGCCGTGCTACCGAAGCTACCGATACCACGAATACGTACTGTCGGGTCGGCACCGGGCTGACCGTCGGAGGTAATCTGCACACCAGCTACCTTACCTTCGAGCATCGATGAAATGTTGGAGTGAGCCACACGTTTCAGCTCGTCGGCATTCACGATGGACACAGAACCTGTCAGGTCGGCTTTCTTCTGAACACCATAACCTACGACGACCACCTGCTCCAGCACATTGTCGTCGGAATCCAGCTGAATCTGTCCCAGAACTGAACGGCCACGGACGGCAAACTCGCGGTCCTTGTAACCTACATAACTGATAACGAGAGTTGCATCGGGGGCTACATCCATAGAGAAATTACCGTCGAAGTCGGTAATGCTTCCCGATGTTGCTCCTTTTACCTTAACGGTAGCACCAATGAGCGGTTCTCCGCCTTGGTCAACAACCTGGCCGCTGACCTTGATGGTCTGCTGGGCCACTGATGCCATAGCAGGAACAGGGCTAAAGGCAATGCCTCCTCCCACACCCAACATCAGCATCACAGAGAATAATGCTTGTTTTCTCATTTTATTATTTGTTTTAGTTAATAGTGAAAAATTTGTTGCAAAATTAAAGATTTTATGCGCGTAAGAGGTGGACAAAACGAGAAATATGGTGGACAAAATGAAATATCAGCTGTTTTCACACCATTTTTATTGCATTTTCTGCCGTTTCGTCCACCTGCTCATCCATCCCCCGTATAAGAGCTCGGGCTAAGCCCATACTGGCGGGTGAAACAGCGGGTGAAATACTTCGGGTCGTTGAAACCTACCTTGTAGGCTATTTCCGTAATGTTACGGTTGGCCATGTTTTCCAACAGCAGTTTTCTGGCTACCGACAAGCGGTAGTTGCGGATAAACTGCCCCGTACTCAGTCCCGTGTCGGCATTCAAGCGCTTCGAGAGCAGGCTGCGGCTCATACCTAATGCCTCGGCAAACTCGGTAACACCAAACTCGCTGTTCATATAGTGTTGTTCCAGCACCTCCGTGGCACGCTCCACAAGCGTCCTGTTCTTGTCCTTGGTCTCCTGCTTGTCGGCTTCCACCGTGCGGTGGAAACTCTTCTTCAACTGCTGATGACTGTCAAGGATGGTTTCTATGCGCGACAGCAACTGCTCCGGGTCGTCGGAGTCGTCCAACACCTTGCGGATGGGCAGCAACAGCTTCTCGGCTTCCTGGCGGCGCAGCGTCTCCACGCGGCGGCGGAAGAACCACACCGCGACGGCAGCCATCAACAGCACGACCAGCACGATGAACCACCAGCTCTTCCAAAAGTAAGGCGTCACCATCACGTCGATGCTGATGGTCTGGCTGTGGTTGCCATCATCCTCTGCATACATCACTTCAAAAGTATAGGTGCCTGGCTTCAGACTGGTGTAGCGCACGGAATGCTCGCCAGGCTTCAACAGCGTCCAGTCGTCTTCAAAGCCCTTCAGCCGGTAGCTATATTGCCCCTGCACACTACCCTCGTAGGTCAGCGTAGAGAAGCTGATGGTAAACGACTTGTTGGACTCATGCAGCCTGATGCACGACGCCTGCGAGATGTCGGCATCGAGCACGGAGCCATTGGTTGCCGTCACCTCCTGGTTGTCCACCAGCAGCTTCGTAAAGGTCAGGTGAACGTCATGCATGGCATCCCTGTTCTCGCCGCGAACCTCGGTCAGCCCCTCAATGCTTCCTAAGTAGATAGCACCGTCAGGCCCCCTTTGGGCAGAGTTCCAGTAGAAGCGCTGGCATACCAGTCCCTCACGTTCACTATAATTAATAAAGGTACGCGCGTGAGGGTCGAATATCGACAGGCCGTTGTTGGTGGTTATCCACAGGCGCCCCTGACCGTCCTCGACGATGCCCTTGACGGCATTGTTGGCCAGACCGTCGTCCGTAGTCAGGGCCTCAAAGTGCTCCTGTCCTTGTTCGTCGACGACACGGCGGTAGAGGCCGTAGCCGCTGCTGCCTATCCACAGCGTGCCGTCCTTGGTCTCGTAGAAACACGTAATCTTGTCCACCACGGGCGACTGCGGCTGGTCGAGCTTCTGACGCAGGCGCCGGCTCTTGAACTTGCCGTCGGCACCGCGCCCGCTGCGGAGGTCGATGACGCAGACGCCCGTCAGGCTGCCCATCCACAAATGTCCGTCGTGATCGATATGGGCACCTATGCAGCCACGGATATCACGGTTGCCGGCAATGGGGTCCTCCAGGCGGCCAGTCTGTAGGTCGTAGAGGAATACACCATCGTTGGAACCTATCCACAGCACATCGTGCCAACGGTCGTAGGCCAGCGAACCGATATAGTTAGTCAGTCCGGCCATGTCTGCCGACAACGACAGGGGGACAATCTTTATTGGTTCACGGTTATTGTTTATTGGTTCACGGTTATTGTTTATTGGTTCACGGTTATTATACAATACATTCACTCCCCCGCCCCAGGTGCCAATCCAGAGGTTCCCGTGGCTGTCAGGTTCCAGCACGGACACGGAGTTATGCGACAGCCTGGAGTTATGCGTCGTCCAGTGCTCGAAACGGCCGTCAGGCAGACGGCGGTTCAGTCCTCCTTCCACAGTGCCGACCCACAGCGTGCCGTCGGGCTCGACATACATGGCATTGACGGGACCAGGCGACAGCGACGAGGCGTCACCCTGCCTGGCGACATAATTGCGCAGCAGCAGGGACTTTGGCGACAGCTTGATGATGCCGGCGGTCTCAGTGCCTATCCACAGCTGATGACCGTATGTCAGCAGGCAGTGCACAAAGTCGCTGGGCATGGGACAACCAGGCGTGGAAGAGTTCCAGCACAGGAAGTCGCCTGTCTGGTCGCGGAAGGCGCAGAGTCCGCGCAGTGTGCCTACCAGCAGGCGTCCGTCTGTCGTCACAGCTAACGACGTGGCATAGTCGTGCGACAGCGAGTGGGCGTCTGATGTATGGCGGTAGCTGCGCAGCGTGCTGTTATACAGGTTGTAGGCGTAGAGTCCCTGGTTGGTGGATATCCACACGTCGTTGTCGCGCTTCAGCATGTCGGTGACGTAGAGTCCCCTGAACTGCTGCATGGCAGGAGCTATCTCGCGGCGTTCCAGCCGGCCACCGACATCGCACAGGCGATAGAGGCCGCCGTCGACATTGACCCATACGGTGCCGTTCTGGTCGATGTCGCGCAAATGGATGTCGGGGGTATTGCCGAGATAGCGGCAACGGCTGATGTGGCTGACACGGCCGTCGGCGTCGAAGGTATAGCGGAAGATGCTGTCGCGTGCCACATGCCACAAGCCGCCCTTGCTGTCGCAGTAAACCTTGACGGACTCGCGCATCAGCCAACGGCTGATATCACCATCGCGGTAGGCAGGGGTGATACGGTCCATGGTACGCATGTCCAACACCAGCACGCCCTCGTCGTAGGCTATCCACAGGCGCTGGTGACGGTCTTCGGCAAAGCCCTTGCAAGAGTTGCTGATGCTGCCGCTGCGGGGCGTCAGGCGCGGAGCGAGAAAGCTATAGCCGTCGTAGCGCACGGCACCACCGCCATAGCTGGACACCCAGACAAAGCCGCGACTGTCCACGAAGATGTCGTTGACATTGTTGTGGGGCAGGCCGGAGGACAGGTCGAGGCTGGTGACGTTATAACGCTCCAGCAGCGACGTCTGCGACCAACCGGCAACAACGGCCAGCATTAAACATGAAACAATAAACAATAACCGTGAACCATTAAACATGAACCAAATTTTAAAACAGCTCTTCGTGATCATAGCGCGGTATGTGGCGTATCAGCTTGTGGGCGGCAGCCTGTGCCATGGCCTCGTAGGCCCGCTCGCTGGGGTGCAGGTGGTCGCCGCTGTCAAAGCCGTCGGCAAAGGCCTTGGGATTGGTGATGCTGCGCACGGCGGCGTCGAAGTCGATGCAGCCGTCGAAGATGGGCGACGTGCGCAGCCACTGGTTAAACGCCTGCCGCATCTGGTCGCGCTCCTCATTATAGGTACGCCAGCCGAAGATAGGCAGCAGGGTGCCGCTCCACACCTTCAGGCCCATGGCCTTGGCGGGCTTGACATAGATGTCCTCCACGCCGTGCTCCAGCTCCTGGACGGTAGGCAGGTCGCTCCACGGACGGAAGGGGTTGACATCCTCGCCCACGGGGTGGATGATGTCGTTGATGCCGTGCTGGATGATGACGTCGGTAGCTCCTGCAACACGCATCTCTACGGGGAAGCGGGTGGCGCCCTTCAGACCGTAGGCCTGATAGGTGATGCAGTCGTACTGCCGGAGGATGCGGGTGCCGCTGACGGCGCGGCGGATGACGGCGACATGGGAGCCGAAGGCCAGCTGCGCCATGTAGTCGGGCCACGACTGGGCGGTGATGGAGTCGCCATAGCAGACCACGGCATGGTTGTCGGCCGACGTCAGCACGTCGATGGTGTTCAGGAAGTAGAACCAGTTGGTATGGCGGCTGAGGTCAAGAGGCAGCTCGTCGGCCTCGGCATAGTCGCCGTAGGCATAGTAGCCCTTGGAGAGCGGACCGGTGACGAGGGTGCCGCTGTTCATCTGCGTGAAACCAGCCAGATAGAAGCTGACCTCGATGGTATCGCCCCGGTGTACGGGATAGCTGACGGCGTCGCTCTCCGTCTCGGTGCCGGGCATGAGGGTTACGCCGACCTCGCCAGCAAAGGTTATGGGGACGTGGCCGACAAAGACCTTGGCGAGGGTGACGGGTTCGGTGCCCGTGAGATTAGAAAAACGGAAACGCAGTTGGCTGCCGCTGAACGGCATGCGGACGGGGTAGCGCAGCGTGAGGTCCTTGGCATAGACGGCCTCACGGCGGTTGGTGATGCTGGTGGCGTTTCCCCAACAAGCCACCCACTTCATGTCATTGCGCATACGCTAATTGATAATTGATAATGGATAATGTATAATTTTTCATCTTTCATTTTTCATCTTTCATTTTCTCTACGGTTAGCACGTTCTTGTGGTCTACGTAAGCGTAGCGGACGGCATCCATCTTTTTGAGGACGAGAAAGATGCCCAGTCCACCGATGTGGCGCAGCTGCCACGACAGTTTAGTGTCGGGCGGCGGCTGCTCCAGGGGGTTGAAGGGCACGCCGCCATCGCTGAAACGGATGACCAGGCGGTCGGCATGTGCCTCGACGTCCACGTCCAAGAAACCGTCAGAGCCGTCGGGATAGGCGTAGGACGTGATGTTCATGACGATTTCCTCGCAGACCAGGCGGAGCAGCAAGACAGTCTTCCTGTCGCACGAGGATACCTCGGGCGTCTGAAGGATGGCCTTGAGAATCTCGCGGGACCTCCCCTTAACGGACTGAAAATGCAACTCACTCAACGTTTATTTGACTATTTGACAATTTACTATTTGACTATTTCAATTCTCCCATTTTTAATCTTAATCTTTCATCTTTCATTTTTAATTTTTCATCTTTTTCATCTTTTTCCCACGAGTACAATGATGGAGCGGGGACCTACCAGAATCTCACGCTGGTTGTCGATGGGGGATTCCTCGCCCGGCTCAGCAATGTCGTCGGGGGTGGTCATGCCGGTATTGGCAAAGACACGCCATGAGAAGCCGTCAGGAAGCTGGGGAAGCTCAAAGCCGTGCATCTCCCAGTGCATGTTCATGGCGACGTAGATGAAATCATCGCTCCCCGCATACTGGCCGTTGAGCATGAAGGCAAGCGTGAGGTTGCTGTGGCCGGTCCAGGGTTGCCAGGCCTTGACGCCGTGCCAGGAGAAGTCGGGGTAGCCGAGGTTGCGGTAGTCGGTTTGGCACAGGTGCTCGTCGTAGCGCAGCACCTTGTGCTGGCGGCGGAACTGGATGATGCGCTTGAAGTAGCGGAAGATGTCGGCATGGCGCTCCAGGTCGTTCCAGTCGAGCCAGGCTATCTCGTTGTCCTGGCAGTAGGCGTTGTTGTTGCCCTGCTGCGAGTTGCCCATCTCGTCGCCGGAGAGCACCATGGGGATGCCCTGGCTCACCATGAGCAGCGTGATGGCGTTCTTCACCTGACGGTGGCGCAGGGCCAGGATGAGGGCATCGTCCGTCGGACCCTCGCAGCCGCAGTTCCAGCTGTTGTTGTGGTTCTCGCCGTCGCGGTTGTCCTCGCCGTTGGCTTCGTTGTGCTTGTCGTTGTAGGAGACAAGGTCCATGAGGGTAAAACCGTCGTGCGCCGTGATGAAGTTGACGCTGGCCTTGATGCCGCGGCCCTGCGAGGCATAGAGGTCGGGGGAGCCGATGAGGCGCTCCTTGACGTCGTCGAGCACGCCCTCGTCGCTCTTCAGGAAGCGGCGGATGCTGTCGCGGAACTTTCCGTTCCACTCGGCCCAGCGCCCCCACGACGGGAAGGAACCCACCTGATAGAGTCCGCCGGCGTCCCAAGCCTCGGCGATGAGCTTCGTCTTGCCGAGAATGGGGTCGTGGGCAAGTGATTCGAGCAACGGCGGATTGGACATGGGATTGCCGTTCTGGTCGCGCCCCAGAATGGCGGCGAGGTCGAAGCGGAAACCGTCGATATGGTAGTCGGTGACCCAGTAGCGCAGGCTCTCTACAATCATGTCGCGCACATTAGGATTGTTGCAGTTCAGGGTATTGCCGCAGCCGCTGAAGTTATAGTAGGAGCCGTCGGGTGTCAGCATGTAGTAGGTCTTGTTGTCGATGCCGCGATACGAGATGTAGGGTCCGCGCTGGTCGCCCTCGGCGGTGTGGTTGAAGACGACGTCGAGGATGACTTCGATGCCGTTGGCGTGCAGGCGCTTGACGAGGTTTTTCAGCTCGTCCACCTGCATGGAGAAGCGTCCCGACGAGGCGTAGGCGGCCTTGGGGGCGAAGAAGCCGACGTTGCTGTAGCCCCACAGGTTGTAGAGCGGATGACCGTCGACGGGCGACGGGCGGTAGTTCTCAAACTCGTCGAACTCATGCACGGGCATCAGCTCCACGCAGTTCACGCCCAGCTCCTTCAGGTAGGGAATCTTCTCGACGATACCGGCGAACGTGCCCTTGTGCCTCACGCCGGAGCCCTCGCCACAGGTGAAGTTGCGCACGTGCATCTCGTAGACGATGAGGTCGTTGACGGGCGTCTCCATCGGCACGTCGTTCTCCCAGTCGAAGTCGTCGAACACCACGCGGGCACGGTACGGATACAGGCTGTCCCAGTTGGGCTGCTGACCCCACACGTCGCGGCCAACAATGAGCTTGGCGTATGGGTCCAGCAGGATCTTGGTCTTGTCGAAGCGGTGACCTTCCTCGGGCTGGAAGGGTCCGTCCATGCGATAGCCGTACTCGATGTTCTCGTAATCCAGGTCGAAGACCATCATCGAGAACACGTTGCCCACGCGGAACTCCTTGAAGAACGGTATCTCGATGAACGGCTGCTCCTCGCGGTTGTGGAAGAGCACCAGCGTGCAACTGGTGGCGTAGCGCGAATAGACGGAGAAGTTGACGGCATTGCCATAGACCGACGCCCCGAAGGGAAGGGGACGGCCCGGGCGCAGCTTCAGCCCCTGGTACTCGTGCGTGGGGAAGATGTCGACTCTATGCATAATCGAAGAATTTATCGAAACCGGTGACGGCCATGATGTCCTGCACCTCGGCACCCACGCCCTTCAGACAGACCTTCAGTCCCTTGGCGGCAGCCACCTTCTTGGTATAGAGCAACACGCGCAAACCCGAACTCGAGACGTAGTTGCACGCCGTCATGTCCAGCTCCACACTGGAGTCTTTCTCCAGAATGGCCAGAATAGCGTCTTGTACTTCCTGGTAGTTGAAAGAGTCCAACTTTTCACCTAATTTGTAAGTTTCAATATCCATCGTTTAATGTTCAACGTTTATTGGTTATTGGTTCACGTTTATTGTTTAACGTTTATTGGTTATTGTTTATTGTTTCCACTCCATGCATTTGCGCACGCGCAGGTCGGCATACGGTTCGGCATTGAAGATAGAAGGATTGTTGGTCATCAACTGCTCCGTACCATAGAGGAACGAGAACGGATGCGGCAGAGCCTTCGTAAACTCAATGGCCTCCTGCAACAGCGTCGCGTCGTCGTGACAGTCGAACAGAAAGCGGTTGGTATCGTGGTTGTCCAAGAACAGCACCAACTTGAAGTCCTCGGGATACTTGGCGAAGTGTTCCTCCACCTTGCGCTTCAGCGTCGCGTTGCCCTTGATGCCGCGGCCTGCATGCACCTCCTCCAGCAGAATGTCGCGATAGGCAAAGTCCAGCACGCCGTCCAGCGTTCCCACATAGTCGGTCTGCACGCTCTCCTGGCTAAAGGGCTTCGTGTCCTGAGCCAGAAACTCGTTCAGCCGTTCCGGCGTTTTGAAGTACAGCTGGCTGGCCAACTGCGGACCAATGCCGAAAGGCCACACCTCGCCAAACACGACGATGTCGCTGCGAACGGCCTGCACAGCCTGGCGGAACTGCTGCAGGAAACTGTGCGGCTGACCCAGCGCATGGTCGATGCGGAAGGCATCCACACCCATGCGGACAAGCCGCTCGGCCTTGTCAATCATGAAACCAGCCACCTCGGGGTTCGTCAGATTGAACTTCGGCAGGTCGCCGAAGCCTAAGAAGGTGACAAACTCGTCGCGGTCCGCGCTCTTGTAGAAGAACCAGTCGCGGTGCTTGCCGCCGTTTTTCAGCAGCGACTCCTGAAACATCGGCGCCTCATACCAGCAATGGTTGGGCACGAAGTCGCAGATAATCTTCATCCCCTTCTCGTGCGTCGTGTCCAGCAGCTGCTGGTAGTCCGCCCACGTGCCGATATGCGGGTCCACCTCGTCGAAGTTCAGCGTGTGGTAGCCGTGATAGTTGGCCGACGCAAAGATTGGCGACAGCATCACGGCATTGAAGCCCAGCTGCTTGATATAGTCCAGTTTCTCGATGACGCCCTGTAAGTTTCCTCCGCAAAAGACGTTCATGGAGTCCAGACGTCCTTTCTCATTCCTTGGCGGCGTTTGCCACCCTCCGTTGAATCTGTCAATCAGCAAATGATAGATACGGATCTCGTCAAACCATAAAGCTTTATTCTGTTCCATCATTTTCAATGTTTATTGTTTCACGTTTATTGGTTATTGGTTCACGTTTATTGTTTACTGGTTCACGTTTATTGTTTATTGATAACCATGCTCCCCTCGTAGTCTATATAGTCGCGGCCTTCGGGCTCGTAGTGGATTCGGGCTTTACCCGTATTCTCAATGGTGATGGTGAACTTACATTTAAATCCGTGATCGTCGGCATTGAACGTGATGACGGCGCGCTCCTCCGTAGGGTCGATGCCAGTCACATAGTCCCTCATCTGAGACTTGATCTCAATCTTCGAACCCTGACGGACCTCAGAACGGGTCTTCAGGTGTGGCACGTCGTCAAGACCAGCGTATGGCAGCCAGCATTCCACCGTGGTGCTGTCCACCTTCAGCCATGGACCACTGACAGAGCGTTCCATGCCGCGCATCGGCCTCATCGAACTGATGTTAATCTTGTACTCCTGTTTTATCACAGCCTCCTTGACATATTCCTTGACAGCTGCCTCGCGTGCAGCTTTCTCTTCGGGCGTAAGAGTAGCACATGCTGCCACCAGCAGCACAGCCATCAACATGATGATTACCTTTTTCATATCCTGTTTTTAATTATTGATTGGATGCAAAGGTACACATTAAAATTGAGAACAACAAATATATTCAGATTTTTCTTACATTAAGGGTGAGCCGTAATCTCGTTGAGGGCGAGCCGTAATCTCGTCGAAGGTGAGCCGTAATCTCGTCGAAGGTGAGCCGTAATCTCGTCTTTTGGGGACCGATTGCCCTGTGAGCGAGGTGAAGAGTGAAAAGTAAAGAATGAAAGAATCCGCTAAGCACTGAACGTCAGCGACTTAGCGGATTCTTTTGTTGGGGTACCCGGACTCGAACCAGGAAAGGCAGGACCAGAATCTGCAGTGTTACCATTACACCATACCCCAATGTCTTGCAAACCGTCTCTTTTTCGTTTTGCGGGTGCAAAGGTAGTGCTTTTTTAGCAATCCACCAAAAAAAACAAGAACTTTTTTGCGAAAAAGCATAAAAAAGATTATCTTTGCAGTCGAACAGGTAAAAAAACAGACATCCATGACAGAAAAAGACAAGCGCATAGCGGTGCTGCTCTCGGGCGGCGTGGACTCCAGTGTGGTGCTCTACGAACTGGTCCGCCAGGGGCTGCAGCCGGACTGCTTCTATATTAAGATAGGTCCTGAGGAAGAGGAGGAGTGGGACTGCTCCAGCGAGGAGGACTTGGAGATGGCAACAGCCGTCAGCCACAAGTACGGCTGTAGGCTGGAGGTGGTAGACTGCCACCGCGAATACTGGGAGCAGGTGACGACGTACACGATGGACAAGGTGCGGGCGGGGCTGACGCCCAATCCCGACGTGATGTGCAACCGCCTCATCAAGTTCGGTGCCTTCCACGAGAAGCGCGGCCACGACTACGACGTCATCGCCACGGGCCACTATGCTCAAAAGGAAGTTGAGGAAATCGGAAACGACCAATTGTCAAATGGTCAAATATCCTGGCTTTGCACGAGTCCCGACCCAGTGAAGGACCAAACGGACTTCCTGGCACAGATATACGACTGGCAGTTGCAGAAGGCGCTGTTTCCCATTGGTCACATGATGAAAGACGAGGTGCGCGCCATTGCTGAGCGCGAGCATCTGGCACCGGCTCACCGCCGCGACTCGCAGGGCATCTGTTTCTTGGGCAAGATCAACTACAACGACTACCTGCGCCGCTACCTGGGCGAATTGCCCGGCGACGTGGTGGAACTGGAGACGGGGCGCATCGTCGGCCAGCACAAGGGTCACTGGTTCCACACCATCGGCCAGCGCAAAGGCATGGGACTGGGCGGCGGCCCGTGGTTTGTCATCAGGAAGGACATTGCGCAGAACATCATCTACGTCTCCCACGGCTACGACCCAGAGACTGCCTACTGCCAGCACTTCCGCATCCGCGACTTCCATGCCCTGACACTCCCGCTGGAGGACTGCTTAGGCAACTCTCTGACCTCTGACCGCTCACCGCTCACCTCTCATAACGTCACCATCAAGATTCGCCACACGCCAGAGTTTCTGCCCGCACAGATAGAGGCTACGGACACCGAGGGCGAGTACTTGGTACACGCTGCCGCCCCCATCCACGGCGTCGCCCCAGGGCAGTTCTGCGTGGTCTATGACAATCGCCACCACCGTTGCTACGGCAGTGGCGAGATAGCGCTCTGAGTGGTGTTCGCAGACTACTGGACCATCACCTTCTGCCCGTTGTAGATGTAGATGCCGCTATGCTGTGGCTGGCCGTTCAGTGGACGACCGTCCAGCGTATACCATTTCTTATGGATGAGGTCTTCTTGACTCTTGAACGTAGCGTCCATGATGCCGGAGGTCTCGAACAGGGCATTTACCGCCAGCGACTGGCAGGCAGGCATGGCGAAAGAATACCAAGCGCCATTGACGGTCTGCTCGGTCTTCGTGCCGTCGCTATTCACCTGAACCACCTTCCAGCCTTTCACCGGCTGCTGACCGCCCTCCGCATTCAGCGTCACCTGACGGCCTTGATAGAATTTGCCGTCGAAGCGTGGCTGGCTCAGCCGGATATTGTTCATGGTGACGGTGACGCCAGCGAGTGGTCCGTCTGCCACCCCTTGATTAACGGTCAACGGCGTAGGCGTCCCCCTGCCATAGGCCTGCGTCACCTGCTGGTAGAACTGGGCTGTACGCTCAGCCACCCAACGGCGGGCGTTGGTCAACTCCTGTTCATAGTTGATCCAGCCATTCACGGCCTTCTTGTGATAGGGGTACTCTTGCCTGATAATCTCGTACATGGAATCCCAAATGGCCCTGATGCCGCGCTCGTTCAGGAAGTCGCCCATATAGACGGACGAGCGGTCGAGGAACATGCGGCAGATTTCCGTGTTCTCCATCATGTGACGGAACAGCATGGTCTCGTTTTCGCCATTGGCCCAGGCTGCTTCTGCATCGTAGCTGTTGTCATAGAGCCAGGCCATGGTATTATAGTTGGCGGAGTGCCCGTAGAGTCCCAGTCCGAAGTCGGTATCCTTGGCGATGAAGCGCCACCGTCCGTCCTCGGTACGGGGTCGCCACGCCACGATATTATTGCCAGGGAAGTCACGGTTGCTGAAGTAGAGGTTCAGGAGCATCAGGTTCATAAACTCCGTGCAGTCAAGCCACTGCTCATATTCCGCCAGCGTATGGCCCTGCTCCTGGTAGAACGCCTTGAAGCGGTTCCAGTGTTCCCAGTCGCCCGCTTTCAGCTCATCCCAGTTTTCTATCATGTCTATATCCTCCAATCCGTTGTAGTGGGTATAGACATTATCCTCGTTGGAGCGTTCGCGGATGTTGAGCATCCCCTTATAGACGCCATTCTTGAAGACGATGGCAGGTCGCCAGGCTTGCCAGTCGAGGTCGGCATGCTGGGCCATAGTACGCTGGATGATGGCATCACGCATATAGAGGTAGTCGAAGTCGTTTCCGGCATTGCGCAGCACCAGCGACTTAAAGTCGGTAACGCCGGGCCGCTGGTCGGGGAAGAACTCGTAGCTGAAACGCTTCTCGCCGAAGCGCTTGTTGGCATAGATGGCCAGCGACTTCAACTTGGCATCACGCGAGGCACCACCATGCACACGAACCTCACCGAGTTGGTTGAGCTCGCTCTTGCTGCCAGCAGTCTCGAAGTACTCGACGTTAACGGGACGGCGCCAGTCGTTGCGCTTGCCGTTGCCATTGTTGGAAAGAATGCCGATGTTCGCATCGTCCCAATAGCGCTGGTCGGTCACCAGCGAGATGACGGGTAGCGTCATGTCGCGCCCCAGGAAGATGTACGACTGCGTGGTGCTGCGCGGCGACAGGAAGCTGTGGCAGAATGCCTTCGCACGGACTGTCGTCGTCTTGTTGATGACAATGGGTGAGGTGTAGGCAGGACTATTCTCCGTCGGCTCGCTGCCGTCGAGGGTATAGTGCACCATGGTGCTCTTAGGGGAACCGTCGGCAGGCGACAACTGCAGCTGAATGGTGGAGCCAGAGGTCAGCACCCTACCCTGTTCGCTGAAGACGGGCGGACTCAGCACATTCTTCTTGGGACAGAGCGTGCCGCAGTTGGCAACTCCGGGCGTGGGCTGCTGCTGGTAGCCCCATGTATCGTCCGTCTCCGTCTGATAGCCCAAAGCGATGTTGGGCGCAGGCTGTTTCTCGATTTTCTCCCGCTGGTCGTCCACCTCGCCATTGAAGAAGAGATAGACAGAGCCGCCCTTGCCAGAGTCCAAGCGGAAGTCGGTATGCAACTTCGAGCCCACCTTGTCGCAGTAGACGACGACAAAGGCTCCCGGCTCTATCTTCATGGTTGGCAGCTGCCATGCCGAGGCGGCATCCGTCGTCAGCCCCAGCTTGTATTTTCCCAGACTGACGGGCGTCGTACCACTGTTATACAGTTCCACCCACGAGTCAGGGAAATCGTTGAGGTCGTCCATCAGACAGTCAATGTTCGACTGCATCAGCTCGTTGATTTTCAGCTGTCCCTTTTGCTCGCCATACTCCGGCAATTTTTCTTTCTTTAAGTAGACCCGCTTGACCAGCAACGTAGCAGGCTTGTCCGTCTGCAAAGCCACCTGCGTGACATGCTTCCGCTTAGCAGCATCCAACTCAACATAAGCGAGGATGGTGCCAACCGCCATATAGTGACTGTCAGTCGCAGTACCCTCTGGATAAAGCACCAGGGGCTGTACGACACAGGGCGAAGGATCGCTCAGTTCAAACACCAGTTCACAGTATTCCGACCAGTCCTCATCACCTATCCATGCAGCCAGGCCACCCCAGGTACCGCTCTTAAATGAAATGCTGCCATCGGCATTACGTGTCATCGACTCACCACTTCCCCAGCAGTAGGTAAAGCGGTGGGTAATGTCAACGAAGGCATCTTCGCCTTGTGCCCAAATGCCAGCAGCCCATAATAGCAGCAGGCTGAGGAATACTGTTCTTCGTTTCAACATACGCTATTTTATGATCTCACCCATCAGCGAACAGAGGTACGCATCAAGGGCGGTATAGCCATCCTTCGAGACGACATTGTTGCGGTCGTCGGGATTCGACGGGTCAAGGCCGTGGGCACGCTCCCAGTCGTCAGCCATTCCGTCGTGGTCACTGTCGACGACAGGCATTGCCTCCGGATATACTGGCCAGCCGTCGGCATCGGCAGGACTGTCGATGATGCCTTGCCGGTGGGCACCCTGTCCGCTAAAGCGCGGCTGACCATTCCTGACATCTTCCAACAAGCGCTGCTCCACGGCATCACGATGAACGGTTCCTGCACGCTGCAGCACGTGCTGATAGGCTTTCTTGGCAGACTCCGCAGGCGTCAGGAAGGCGGTGGCGGGGATGTCAGCGGCAAAACCGCTGACCACGAATTGCGGGCTTAGGCGCTTGGGGGACTGCTGCTGACCCATGGTGAAGGGTGTCTTGTTGCTGACGAGCTGCCAGTTGTCCTTCGTCTTTTGTCCTTCCATGACGTTGCCTGCGAAATACCACAGCGAGGGACTTGTCAGCGTCTTGCCCTTACGGGCGTCAGACAGCTCGATGAAGACGTTGTCCTCGGGATGTGCAGGACCGGGCTTATAGTAGTTGCCGATGAAGTTACACTCGTGGCTGCTGCCCTCGCCAGCCTCGTTCTCACCACCGTAGCAGGAGTTGCGACGGCCCCAGTTGTAGTTCACATTATTGATATATTCCAGGAAGACGTTCTTGTCGCCGTTAGGATTCGAAGCGCCGTTGATGCGCGGACTGCGGCTGTCATTGCTGACCAGCAGGTTGTGGTGGAACGTCGCTGGCGAGCCGCCCCACTGGGCACCATAGCCACGAACACCCTTCTTATGGCCAGCATCATGCAGTCCCTCGTGGATGATGCACCACTGCACGGTGGTATAGTGGTTGTCGTACATCGTCATGTTCTCCTCGCCGCTCCAACCGAAACAGCAGTGGTCGATGATGATGTTGCGGGCGTTCTCGATGCCAATGGCGCCGCCGTCGATGAAGCAGCGCTTCTTGTAGGTCTCGTCGCTCTCGCCCTCCTGCCGCTCCAGCGTCTTGACACCGAGTCGAGCACGGATATTGCGGATGATGACATTCTCCGAACCACCGAGGTTCAGTTTGCCACCCCGCAATAGGATGCCCTGTCCGGGTGCCGTCTGACCGGCAATGGTGACGTTCTTCAGTTTGGCGCGGATGGAGCGTTCGTTCTTGCGCTGCGGATTAGGACCGATGTCGATGATGCCGCTGACGCGGAACACGATGGTGGCATCTTCCCTACCCGTCTCCGTCAGCGCCCACCGCAAAGAGCCCTCACCCGAATCGTTGAGATTGGTCACTTCCACGACCTTGCCGCCACGACCGCCCGAAGCATACTTGCCAAAGCCCTCAGCCGTGGGGAACGCCAGCGTCTGCGCCAGTGTCTCAACAGCTGTCGTTCCAAGAACAACGAGAAAAACCATCAACTTCTTCATGCCATTTCCGTATTATTTCACGATGAATTTCTTTCCATTCCGAATATACACACCTCCCTTGGCTGATTGCTTTATCTTACGTCCTTGCAGGTCGTACAGCGGAGCATCAGGAGAGGAATGCTGAGTGAAACCGAGTGTCTGGATACCAGTCGCTGCGTCTGCCACAGCTACACCTATGCGCTGACTCCACGAGGTTTCTCCATCGTTCACAGCGACCGTGACATACCCATATCCTGCAGTCTGCTGAGCAACGACAGTTACTACGGAACCCATGACGCTGGCAGCGAAGAGGCTACCTTCAGAGCTGACGCTATAAGCAGGAGCCACAGTGCCGTAAGCACCATTCTGACCATAGAATCCAGCAAAGAAAGGCTTCAAGTCCATGGTTCCCGTCTCGCCAGGTTTTACCATGAAGTAAGGATGTGCCACGAAGTCGAGGTAGTCGTCCAGCAACGTCCAGCCGTCATGGTTGGGGTCGTCGTTCTGGTTAGCGACACTGGCATTGCTACCGATGATCTGTTCCCACCAGTCTGGCATACCGTCCTGGTCAGTATCCCAATCGGCAGCACGATGCTCCTCCGGATAGTTCTCCCAGCCGTTGCCTGCCGCATGCTCGGTGATGTCGGCCTCGCTGTCTATTTGGCCCTTGATGCCCGACTTGGAACCCTTATATGTCCATGTACCGCTCAGCGTCTCCTTGATATTACGCAGATGCTGCTCGTCGCGCTGAGGCATGGTGGCACCCGCATAACTGGTCACAATCTTCAGGGCATCCTTAGCAGAGTGAATGGTAGCATTGGAGGGGAAGAAGGGTGCATCATACCAGGTGCTCTCCGGGTCAGGACCAGAAGCGTCGTAAGTGTCGCCTAACTTGTCGGTGGTCAGCGTATGATTCTTGTTCTCACGGATGTTTCCGCTGACGTATGCAAACTGCTGACGCGTACTGCCAAAGTCCTCGTTTTGAGCGATGAAGAGCTTCTTCTGACTGCTGGCCTCGCCCATCTTGTAATAGTTGTTGACAAACTGCATGTGCAATGCGCCACCATCGGTAGTGCGTCCACCCCAGTTGTAGCACACATTATTAAACATGTCCAGTTCTCCAGCTGCATGGCCGGCACCATCCAGTCCACCACCCATCGACCAGTTGCGGCCTTGACAGTTGACGAGCAGGTTGTGACTGAACGAACCCACGCTGCCGCCAATGGTAGCAGCAAAACCGTGGTTCTTGCCGTCACTGTAGTTCTTATGTCCCGTGATGCCCAGCGCCTCGGTAATCATGGAATACTGGAAAGTGATGTTCTTGGCGCCACGACTGGAGAAGGTCTCGTCCGTACCCCATGCTGCCGTGGTGTGGTCTAATATGGTATGGTCGTTGCCGGCACCCAGGGCGTTGCCCGTATTTTCGCCATAGACACCCAGTCCGCGTTTGAAGCGCATGTGCTGGCAAATGACGTCACTGCCCAGACCGATGTTCGAGGCCTTGATGCAGATGCCTTTGCCTGGAGCCGTCTGTCCGGCAATGGTGATGTTGGACTTGGTGAAGTGGGAATTGAAGTCCAATTCTATGATACCGCTCACGTCAAACACGATGTAGTGAGGTTCGTCGATGCTCAGCAGACCATAAAGCAGCGAGCCTGGTTCCATGCCCCCACTGAGGGTTGTGACGTGATAGACACTGCCGCCACGGCCTCCATTGGCATAACGTCCATAGCCCTCGGCTTCAGGGAATGCCAGCTGACGAGGTTTGAAACTCCAGACGCTGCCTTGATGTACGGTGCCGTCGGCCTCCACTTCGTCAACGCGCCAGTAGTAGGTCTGCAACGAATACAGGCCTGTCTTAGTATACTCCGTAGCAGTGCCTTCATATTCATAATCGGTGGAGGAAGCCACGACATCAGGATCAGTACCCAGCACCAACCGATGACTGGCAATGCCCTCAGCTCCCTTCCAGGAGAAATGGACCGTACCGTCGTCGGTGCCGGCATGAAAATCCTTGTTGGCAGGCTTGGGGTCAGTAGCGGCAATGGCTGCAACGTCAAACTCCAGGCCATTCAGCATCATGCGGGTGTTGGTATAAGTCTCGCCGTCTACGGGTTTGGTGGTGTAGGTGATGACGACAGGCTGACCCTCTGTGGCCGTGAAGCGGACGAACGACTGACCAGCAGCCTTGACACTCTGTGCAGACGAGGTGAACTGCTGCCCCGTGGCAACCACCGTGCCGTCCACGCTCACGTCGATACCGGGTTGCGTCTGGTTCTTGTCCGAGTTGTTATGATAGGCTCGTAAGGTGTGTTCGCCAGCTGCCAGACCAGTAATGGTCAGCGTCAGCGAGGTAGACTTGTCCGTAATCGGTGTCAGGTTACCATTCTCCAGATTGGTGACCAGCACCTCCTCGCCAATGAGCTTCAGTTTGTTGGTTTCCACGTCCAGCTTGCTCCAGTTGCTGCCTAACGACGTTGCGGCTCCACCTGGCGTCAGCATGATGGTGACACCATTGTCGAAAGTCTTAGTGGCACTGGGCACTCGTCCTACTGCCCATGAAGTAAATCCTACCTCCGTATGCTTGTCGGGATTCTCCTTACCAGGAAAGTCAAAGTCTATCTTCTGTGCCAACAGCGTGGTTGAGCACAGAAGAATCAACAATATAAAAAGTCCCTTTTTCATCTCTTATTTACTCATTACCTTTGTTGTACGCGTTGAACCATCCGACAGGGTCTCGCGGATGATGGTCACGCCGTGTTGCAGGCGGTTGACCTGACGGCCGTCGGGGGTGAAGTACTGACGCTGAACAACAGGTGCATGTTTGATAACGGTCTGAATGCCCGTTGCAGCATCTGTTGCTTTGGCCATCTCACCCGTCACGCCATAACCACTGATACTCTGCACAGTGATATGATCGGCATAGTCGCAACTGGTGTCAGTAGTGACAGTAGCCACGCCATCCTTGATGACCAGGAAGCACTTGGCAAACCCCGTCTCATCGTTCCAATATAACTTGCCTTCGCTCTTCGTCATTTTAGGAGCAGGAAGGATAAATGCCTGCCAGTCGGCATCCCAGCTGTCAGCACCACGCAACATATAGTCCAGCTTGTAGCTATTTGTCTCCACCTTACCAAGAACAGGGACATTCGTTCCCGTCACATGATTCTCATTCTTGAAGGAGGTCTTACGTTGTGAGAGGTCAACCTCATTACCTGAAGCATCCGTGGTATGATACTCAGCAAAACGTTTGGGCAGACTGGCCATATCAACCCACCCTGCAGGATAGATGCTCACACCACTTGCCAGCTTGGTATTGATGAACGATGCCTGAGGATGATCATTTGCCCCACCCCACGGACGACCCAGATAGGTGGTCATACCAGAAGACTTAGGCGCGATAGTACAATTGCTGAATACATAGCCATACTTTGAGGTGATGTGTGTCGGAGCAATGATATAACCACCCGTCTCCACAATATTCAGTTCGCAGGCATCGAAGAACACCTCACCGCCACCATAAATAAAGTCGGTACGTCCTGCTATCTTCGAGTGACGAATCAGATGTCGCTGACCGTCCTTACCTGTGCGATAAGTGTCCTGATAGCCCTCCAGATTACAATTGGTGATTGTAACGCGGTCGGACTTGGTATAGAGAGCCAGCGCCTGTCCCGCTTTGATACGGGTATTGCGGATAGTGAGGTTGTCAAACGACACGTCATTGGCCGTGACATTAACGGTGGCATTAGTTTCCACGCTACCCCCATCCTCATTATAAACTTTGTTCCACGAGATAATAGTCTTCTCTCGGCTCTGCCCAATGAGGTGCGTATTGGCTCTGTTGATTTGTACATGCCCAACATACTCGCCGTCCCTGACAAATATATAATAAGGTGTAGCATCACTCGGTGCAGCATCAATAGCTGCTTGAATCGTGGTATAGGTCTCACCGGCACCAACCGTTGCATTTACCGTTATCATTCCTGGTTCTGATGACTGATGCTGGGTATATTTCGTGGCATCGATGGTACCGTCAGCCACGCCATTCAGGAACAGCTCCAGATTGGAGTAGCCACTGGTCGAGAGCTTCATACCATCAGTAGCATCGTTGGGGTTCAGTCCTACCTCCATCTCATAGGCGTCGGGCAGACCGTCACTGTCCGTATCAACCACCTGATTGGCAAAATCCTCTGGTACGGGTTGCAGATGAGGATAGCAGGTGACGTCAATTTCCTTGTTGTCCTCTTCACGTAAGGCGGCAAACTCATCGTGCGACTGAAGTGTGATGTCGTATGGGGTATCGATGATTCCAAGCTGACCATAATCGCCCTTGAATTGCGGATCCATCTCACCAGCAGCCTCTTTGAGAATGCGGGCGTCCACCTCATCATAACGGGGCAACGAAGCGCCAGCCTGCTTAACAACTTTTTCATAAGCCTCATCGGCTGTCTCGCAACTCATGGTCAGCTGATAACCCTCAGGGAGCGACTTCAACAGCTTCGTGTCATACAACTCCTGGGAAGGATTCAACGACCAGAAATGTATGCCGCGACCTTTCTCTGTCAAGAACCCCCAGTAGTTGTCGGCATTCACCTTCTCCAAGATTTCATCTTTCCAGAAAGCAGCACTGCCAGCCCACTTACTGCCCGTCTCAAACTTATTACCACTGAGATACCACTCACCAACCTCGTTGATGCTGCCGCCCGTAGGACGTACAAAGTGACGACCGTTACTCGTTCCCGCCTTTGTGGCAGGACCAGGACGGTAGTAGTTGTTGATCATATAGGTACGGTTATAATCGGTAGCTCCCCCTGCCGAGCACTCACCCCCATAGACGGAGTTGTGGTTGCCCCAGTTGAAGATGACGTTATTGATGAACTCGCTGTCCACCTGACGGTCATTCACACTAGAGCGAACACCATTGAAACGAGGTGAACGACTGACATTATGGGCAAACAAGCAGTGGTGCATCGTACCATGTTCACCACCCCACTGAGCTCCATAGGCACGTTTTCCCTTCAAGTTTCCTGAATTATAGAGCGACTCAGAGAAGATACACCACTGAACAGTAGTATAGTTGCAGTCATACATGGTGAGGTTCTCCTCCATCGACCACGCGAATGTACAATGGTCCAGGATGATGTTTTGTACATTCTCTACATCCAGCATCGACATGGAGTTACCATTGTCCGCATTACTATTGCTGGGCAGGTCGCCGGCACGGAAACGGATATGGCGCACGATACTGTTAGAAGGCAACTTCATCTGATAACCAGCCAGACAGATACCACCGCCAGGGGCTGTTTGTCCTGCTATGGTGAGGTTGGGCTTCAGTCCTGAGAGTTTCGAGGTCAGATAGATGGTGCCTGCCACCTTGAACAATATGGTACGTGGAGTGTCGTCTCCAGACTTAACGGCCCAGCGGAATGTTCCTTCCACGAGATTATTGTCAGCACAGTCGTCCAGACGGGTCACGTAGTATACCTTCGAGCCTCGACCATCCACGGCGCGGCCGCCAGTGGTGAAGCGCCCGTAGCCCTCAGCACCAGGGAAGCTGATGAGGTCGTCCTTGTAGTTCTCCAACCGTTCGAAGACGGCATAAACCGTTCGGTCTCCATTCAGCGTGAAACTATAGGTAGCACTGGTGGACAGCGTCGTGCCATCACCATCTTCCCAACGGACAAACTGATGCCCCTTATTCGCCGTTGCTGCCACAGTCACCTGTGTACCGGAATTGATGAGATGGGAGTTGCCACTGACGCTACCCTCAGGGCTTACACGAACCGTTCCCATGCCCTCACAGCCGGGCTTGACACTGCACGTCAGCGTGCTGGCTGCTAAGGAGTTGAACTTTGCAACAATGTTCAGGTCGGTCTGCACACTCTTGAACTGATAGGGATTGGCATTGGACACCAACTGGCCGCCCACATACCAGCCGTCGAAGCCATATCCGGCATTGGACACAGCCGTAAACGTGGCATTGCCTCCAATAACGATGTCGCGCTCAGGACGTTCCACGCTGCCTGCTCCCTCGGGGTCGATGGTCACACTCAGGTGTACCGTGTTTCCTGCCAGCAACGCCGACAGCGACGTCAGCGCAATCGCCGTCGTGCACGTCAGCATCAGCGCCAACAATAGTAAGATTTGTTTTTTCATGTTTGTTTTAGTAGTGTTTGTTTATGTACTTATATATAATGGACGTGAGGCTCCGCGTTTTGTCACTAATAGCCTTTACGTTTGAACCACATCGAGAAAACTGGGTCTGTCAACATATACTCCTTGCCGTCAGTATCTATGAGATCGCGGGAAATAAGTGCCGACTTCAGCCTTGGAATATTGGAACTACTTCCCAACTGAAATTCCTCTCTGACGCGCTGTTCACCAAAATCACTGGTATGACCTGCCATAATAGCCCTAATGAAATTCATTTGATAGGCGGTCAGCGACTCTGTCTGCTGAATAAAAAGCAGTTCATTTGCATCCAACAGGTCATCAACAGCAGCAGCCAGCAGTTGTTCATTGGCCGCCTCACCTTTCGACATACGACTAATCAGCATCCATGATAGTTGTTGCACATAAGCAGAATGATTATCAACGGTCTCACATATCTTTGATGCCAACGCTTCGGAAATGTAGCGTCCAAATATACGAAGAATATTCGGATTACACAAACTTGTGTAACACAAACTTGTGTAACACAAACTTGTGTTAACATTAAATAACTTAATTACAGCCTATTACTAATAGCGGAGCACCTCGAAAGGCACTCCGCTATAGGTATGTATTGAATGGATGGTTACTTCACCAACATCTTCCTGCCGTTCTGGATGACGACGCCCTTGTAGGCGCTGTCGACCTTCTGGCCAGCGAGGTTGTAGCGGGCACCGTTAGCCTTCTCGGCAATTGTCTTGATGGTCTCAACACTCGTAACATCCTCCTTGCTCTTGCCAGGATAGAAGGTGTACTGCTGGAAACCAATCTGAGAATTGCCCTGGAACAGCCAATAGGTCTTGCCGGCCTTGGCGTCAATGATGACATTGCCCCAGAAAGGCTGGTTACCCGCACCGATAACCCAAGGATTACCAGCATTGCCTGAAGCATCGTGGATGGCCTTGATTTCGTCATTCGACAGCCACTTCTTCTTTCCATCCTCACCATTCTGGCCGTTGATGTAACCCTCTACGAGATACGGAGTGGCCTGCTTGGTCTCGCTGTCTACTAAGAAGGTGGTACGGTTACCCTTGTTGGCCCAGATGCCCACCTTCAGTGCGCCATCGGCCTTGGTGGTAAACTTGTAGTAAAGACCGCTCTGAGGCTCACCGCCCTTATCAGGGTCAAAAGTCGTATATACAACGCGATACTTACCAGTGGCCTCACCTTCGGTGTAAACCTCTTCAGCTACCATCGACACGGCAGGAACGCCCATTCCGCCAATATACGAGAAATTGATGTCGCCCTGGTTCTTCTTTTCCCACTTGATGGGCTTGGTGGAATTGATGGATACCAGCTCATAAAGGTGCAGAGCTTCGTCAATCTGCGCACCAATGGTAATGTCCTGTCCACCTTCTTCCTTGTCAGCAGGCTCGGCAGAACCCACGGCCTCAACCTCCACATTGGCTGTACCGAACTTCACCACCGAACTGCCGTTCTCAACATTGGTGGCTACATTGCTCTCGTCGATAACCGAGGCATACTCGACAGCCATGTTGCCATCTGCATCCACGGCAACATAAGACTCATCGGTCTGGGCATTGACACTCATGGCAACAAAGGCCATAGAAATTAGCGTAAAGATTTTCTTCATAATGATTCTTTTTGCGTTAGTTTTATTATTAGTGATTTGTTTCTGGCTGCAAATTTATGGATTTTCTTTTAAACCACCAAATAATTATAAAAAAAGTGTGATTTCTTTCGCTTTTCTCATGTTTTTTTGTACTTTTGTCGCAAAATTAGTTTTGCTATGGCACTGAACTTAAACAAAAACCTCAAATTGTACTACTCCATCCGCGAGGTGGCAAAGATGTTTGGCGTCAACGAGAGTACGCTGCGCTACTGGGAGCAGGAGTTTCCCTACCTGAAGCCGAAGACCAGCGGTCCGTCGAAGATCCGCCAGTATCAGGAACGGGACATCGAACAGATTCGCCTCATCCACAACCTCGTGAAAGTGCGTGGTTTCAAGTTGGCTGCTGCCAAAAAGATAATCAACAGTAATCGCGACGGCGCCGACCGCAAGGCCGAGGTGCTGACACGACTCATAGATATCCGCGACGACCTCCAGACCCTGAAGCGCCAAATGGACTTCCTGGAATAGTTACAATAAACAACATATGTTCGCGGGCTCACGAACATATGTTGCTATACCTACTGAACATATGTTCATGACGTGATGAACATATGTTCCTTTTTTAGTTACTCAGGGCGCCAGGTATCGGTGATGTTGAAGACGCGGTCGAGGGTAATCTGTTGGGCTTCCTTCTTGGTAAGTTGACGGCTCCAAGACACACGCTGACCGGTGGCAGCGCCCTCACCACGGTTTTCAAATTCCATATAGCGGGCGGTCTTGACGGCCTCGGGACGCCACTGGTGCCATCCCTCGGGACGAATCTGGCGGGGCAGGTCGCAGTGCATGAACAGTGTATAGCCGTAGTCACGCCAGGGACGGCCAAGGTAGACTTTGTCAGCACCCTCGGCACAGGTGATGCGGCACTCGTTGAAGATGTAGCCATAAGGCACGTCCTGCGGCGTGCTGGCAGCAGTGATGTAGGAGTTGATCTTGCAGAAGATGTCGCAATGCTCGAACCATGCCGTGGAGGGACCGAAGATGAAGTCGGTGGTACCCTCGATATAGCAGTCTTTGAAGTAGAGGCGCGTCTTGGCATTACCAGTATAGACGGTGTCCTGGTTGCCGAGGAAACGGCAGTTGACGAATGTCAGGCGGTCGCCTTGGGTATGCAGCGCTACAGCCTGTCCCAGTCGGGCGGCATTGTTCTCGACGGTAAGATTCTTCAGTGTGATGCTCGACCCCTGAATGCTCAGCGTGAAGGTGCGGAAGGTACCAATCTTCTGGCGACCATCCGTGGGCATAAGTTCCAGGGCTACGGAACCTGGCCAGGAAGCCATGGCCATGGGTACGGTGATGTTGGCATGGTCGTCCCAGGTGATGACGGTCGCGTCGCGGTCCTCACCACAGAGCTCGATATTGGTGAGCCACTGGGGAATGATGAGTTTCTCCTTATACGTACCTTTCTTAATATAGATAACCTTATGGTACTCCATGAAGGCGCGGCAGACCTCGATGGCCTCACCGATGTTGCGGAACTCTCCCGTACCGTCACGGCTCACGACGATGGTATCAGGGTTGTCATAACTCTTAGCCTGGACCGTCAGCAGCATGCCGAGGCCCATCACGATGCAGATTAGTTTTTTCATATTACATTACATAATTTGTTGTACGTCTTGAGTGCCCTCAATCTTCTTCAACTCGTCGATGATGGCGCGGACGTCCTCGCGGTCGTGGACACGCAGCTCGATGCTGCCGTCGAAGACACCATCGTTGCTGCCAATGGTCAGCTTATGGATGTTGACACTCATCTGCGACGTGATGACGCGGGAGATGTCGACGAGGATTCCCATACGGTCGATACCCTGCATGCGGATAGTGGCGTCGAAGAACATGCGCTTGTGCATGTCCCACTTGGCATCGAGGATGCGGTTGCCGAAACCGCTCTTCAGCTTGTCGGCCACGGGACAGGCTCGCTTGTGAATCTCTATCTGGTGCTTGTTGTCGATATAGCCCAGGATGTCATCACCAGGGATGGGGTGGCAGCAGTGCTTGAACTTATACTGGCCAATGGTATCCTCGCTGATGAAGATTGGTTTCTTGCGGTTGAACTTCTCGGGCACAACGAAGAGCTGCTGCTGGGGGACATCCTCGACCGGTTTCTGCTTGTTACGACCCAGGAAGGGTACCAGCTTACGCCAGCCGCCCTTGCCAGTGGTGACATTCTTGCCCGCAAGCTCGTCGAGGTCTTTCTCGCCCAACAGGATAGTCTTGTTGCCCAGCGCCTGATAGAAGTCTTCCAGGTTTGCAACCTCATGGAAGACGGCCAGTTGACCGATGACCTCGGGTTTCGACTCGATTTGGTTCTTCTGCAGGAATTCCGCCAGCAGTGCTTCACCCTTCTTCTGCAACTCACGACTGTCGCGGCGCAGGATGGCCTGAATCTTGCCCTTGGCCTTGGCCGTACTGACGAAGTTGACCCATGAAGCTTGCACATGCTGCGAGTTAGAGGTCAGTATCTCCACCTGGTCGCCGCTCTCGAGCTTATGGCTCAGCGGTACCAGTTTGTGGTTGACCTTGGCACCGATGCAATGGCTGCCTAAGAAGGTATGGATGCTGAAGGCGAAGTCGAGGGCCGTACAGCCAGCAGGCATGGTACGTATCTCGCCCTTCGGCGTAAAGACAAAAATCTCGGAGGCAAAGAGGTTGAGCTTGATGGCGTCGAGGAAATCCATGGCGTCGGGCTGGGGGTCGTCAAGGATTTCCTTGATGGTGCGCAACCAGTCGTTGAGTTCGTTCTCGTCCTCTGTAAACTCCACGTCCTCGCCGTCCTTGTATTTCCAGTGGGCAGCAAAGCCCTGCTCGGCAATCTCATCCATGCGGTCGGAGCGTATCTGCACCTCTATCCAGCGTCCCTGTTTCGACATCAGCGTGACGTGCAGGGCCTGGTAGCCGTTGGCCTTGGGATGGCTGAGCCAGTCGCGCATGCGGTCGGGATGGCTCTTGTAAATCTTGGAGATGGCGACATAGATGTTGAAGCACTCGTTGATTTCCTCCTCGCGCTTGTTTGGCGTGAAGATGATGCGGACAGCCAGGATGTCGTAAATCTCGTCGAAGGTGACATGCTTGTTCTGCATCTTCGTCCAGATGGAGTATGGTGTCTTCACGCGCTCCTTAATATGGTACTTGAGGCCCATCTGCTGCAGCGTCTCCTCGATGGGAGCGGTGAACTTGTCGAACAGTTCGTGACGCGATTGCTCGGTCTCCTTCAGTTTGTCCTTGATGCTGTTATACTCGTCGGGATGTTCGTAACGGAAACTGAGGTTCTCCAGTTCCGACTTCACCTTGTAGAGTCCCAAGCGATGAGCCAGCGGGGCGTAGATATAGAGTGTCTCACCGGCTATCTTGTATTGTTTATTGGCAGGCTGCGACTCCAGGGTGCGCATGTTGTGCAAGCGGTCACAAATCTTGATAAGAATGACGCGAATGTCCTCGCTCATGGTCAGTAGCAGCTTCTTGAAGTTCTCGGCCTGTGCCGAGGCCTGCTCACCGAAGATACCACCGGAAATCTTGGTCAGTCCATCCACAATCTGAGCAATCTTCGGACCGAAGATGTTGGCCAGGTCCTCGCAGGTGTAGTCGGTGTCCTCTACCACGTCGTGCAGCAGGGCGGCACAGATGCTGGTAGAGCCCAGTCCGACCTCCTCGCAGGCTATTTGGGCCACGGCGATGGGGTGCATGATGTAGGGTTCACCCGACAGGCGCCGCACACCTTTGTGGGCCTGTTTGGCAAAGTTGAAAGCCTTGGTAATAATGTCTACTTTCTTACGGTGCCGCGAAGATAAGTAACTGTCCAACAGACGTTGGAACGCGCCGTTCACCAGTTTTTCGTCGGCCTCTTCATGCTTGATGTCAATCTCGTCGTCCATAGTATTATCTCCTTCTTTTCTTAGTTGACTTCCGTTTCGTGGATGACCGCTGTTTAGCAGATGACTGCTTGCCCTTGCGGGTGGAACTCTTACCCTTATATGAGGATGAAGACCGTCTGCGGCTTGTGCTCTTGGAGTACCTGCTGCTGCGAGCCTTCTTGCCACGGGTGTAGCGTTTGCTCTTATGATAATAGGTGGGAATGTCGTCGTTGACCTCCACCTCGGTCCGCTTGTTGAACAGTTCGTCGGCACGGTAGTTATAGACCGAGTCCTCCAGGTCGATGAACTTCCCAACCTCAGTCTGCGGCAATCGCAACGGACATGGTTCCGTCAGTCCGGGCACCACGTCGCGGCGGTACATGGGATTGAGGGAGCGCAGCAGGTCGATATTCAGTCCCACAACCGCTGCCACCTGTTCCAGATGGACGTTACGGCTGACCATCACCGTGTCCGTCTTTGCAGGCAGGCGGGTACTCATAGGACAGATGTTATGCTGCGAATAGTAGGTCATGATATAGTTGGCGGCAATGAATGCCGGCACATATCCACGCGTCTCCTTAGGCAGATAGGGATAGATGCGCCAGTAGTCCTTGATGGCGGCAGGATCGTCAATAGAGTCCTTACGGGCAGCCTGCTGGGAACGGTGGATGGCCTTGTTGATGTTCTCGGGACCACAGTTGTAGGCAGCAATCACGAGGTTCCAGTCACCGAAAACCTTGTAGAGGTCACGCAGATAGCGGGCGGCGGCATAGGAGGACTTGACAGGGTCGCGGCGCTCGTCAAGCAGCGAGTTGACCTGCAGCCCGTACTGCTTACCTGTACCAATCATAAACTGCCACAGACCCGTGGCACCTACGCGACTGACTGCCTGCGGGTTGAGAGCCGACTCAATGACGGGCAGATACTTCAATTCCAGCGGCAACTGGTAAGCCTCCAAGGCTTCCTCGAAGATGGGAATGTAGAAGTTGGATGCTCCCAGCATGTAGCTGACGCTGTGGCGCAGACGTCCGCTGTAACGGTCAATGAATTTCTGAACAACATCGTTGTAGGCCATCTCCATAACGGTGGGAATGCGGCTCAGGCGCTCGATATACTCTTCCTTGGTGAAGAAAGGGTTGATGTCGCGCATGTTACAGTCGTCGGCATCGTCCAGATATGTCTTTGACATATAGAGGTTCAACAGCGAGTCGAGGTCGAAAGTCATGGCCTCGGGAAACTCGATGACCTCCTCGTTGCCCTCCTCGTCGGTGACCACAATCTCATCATCGTCGATGTCCTCATCGTCCTCTATCACCTGGGCTGATGCAGCCAAAGGTAAAAAAGTGAAAAGGTAAAAAGGTAAAACCACTCCTACCAACTTTCTCACCAGCTTGCTCATATATCCTATCTTGCTCATTGTCCTTTTTCTATTTCAATTCTTCAATTTTTCAATTTTTAAATTCTCAGAAGTTCAATTTGCAACTGACACCCAACGACTGTGCCTCCAGCCAGTTGCCACCGCCGTTGTTGGGAATGACAGCCGGCTCGACCTCCAGACTGAGGTCCTTGGAGATGTCGAACACCGACAGTTCTGCATCGACGTAGGCATCGATGACGGAGACGGCATAGACGCCCAGCATGACGAAGAAACTCAAGTCGCGCCAGCGGCGATACTTATTCTTACGATTCTTGAAAATCTCCTTGTAACGCTCTTCGTTCTCGGGCGTAATCTGTTGTCCCAGATGCAGGAACTTATTATAGGATGCCGTCCCTGGGTCCTTGTCCATGATGTCGAGGTAGGCCTGCGAATAGTCCTTATACATCTGGTTGTTCCACGTCAACGCATAGATGCACCCCATAAATCCTCCGTAGAAGATAGGCAGCTTCCAGAACTTACGATTGTAAATCTGTCCGGCACCGGGGATGACCAAGGCCAGCCACAGGGCCCGCTGCGGGTCAGGACGCCACGTACTCCAGTCGCGCTTCGTCTTCATCTTCTTCGGTTTTGACATTGATAGCAGAGAGACGCTGTCGTTCACCACGGCAACACTATCGCCCGTCAAGGCGGCAGCATCAACCTGCAGCAGCGAGTCCATAGGTGCCAACAGTGTGCCAACGTCATGACCAATGGCCACGGTATCGAGCACGACGGCATCGTCGGTCTGCGCCCTGCCGGTGACAGCCAGCAGCAATAGCATGACTATCGTCAGCAGTTTACCCATTCGCTCCGTCCAATGCGTTCATAATGCGCTCCAGTTCCTCTTCGTTATCGAACAGGATACTGATCTTGCCCTTACCCTTGGGCGAGCAGGTCATCTGCACCTTGGCTTGGAAGAAGCTCGACAGACGGTCCTTTAGAATATTGAACTCCTCGGGCAACTGTGCCTTCGAGGCTATCTTGCCCTTGGCCGTCTTCACGTCCTCGCCACTCTTCAGCGCCTGGATGAGTTCCTCTACCTTACGCACAGAGTAGTGCTGCTGCTGGATTTCCTTGAACAGCTTGATTTGCTGCGTAGGACTGTCGATAGCCAGCAGGGCACGGGCATGCCCCATCTCTATCTCATGGTTCTTCAGCGCCATCTGCACTTGAGCAGGGAGCTTCAGCAGACGCATATAGTTGGTCACAGCGGCACGGCTCTTGCCGACACGTTCGCTTATCTTGGCCTGCGTCATGCCAGTCTCGTCAGCCAGATGCTGGTAGGCCAGCGCTATTTCGATGGCGTTCAAGTCCTCGCGCTGGATATTCTCCACCAGCGCCATCTCCATCACGCCCTGGTCTTCGACGGTGACGATATAGGCGGGAATGCGGGTCAGACCAGCCTGCTGAGAGGCACGCCAGCGGCGCTCACCAGCAATAATCTGGTACTTACCACCCTCCACCTTGCGCACTGTAATGGGCTGAATAATGCCCAGTTCACGAATGCTGTTAGCCAACTCCTGCAAGGCCTCCGGGTCAAACTCACGACGTGGCTGGTTGGGGTTGGGTTCTATCTGCGCAATGTCCACTTCATTGAGGTTCGACGACCCCTGGGTGTTCACTTCGCTGGTATCTATCAGTGCGTCTAAGCCGCGTCCGCTCCCGATGTCGTCGAGCCCGCGTCCCAGCACACTGCCTGCATATTTCTTTTTTACTGCCATAATCGAAAATTAAAGATTTTCATTTTTCATCTTTCATTTTTCATTTTTAGTAATTATTTCCTTCGCCAGGGCGAGGTGGTTCTTGGCACCAGTCGAGTCGGCATCGTAGAGGATGACGGGCAGACCGTGGGAGGGACTCTCCGACAGCTTGACATTACGCTGGATGACAGTCTTGAAGACCAGTTCCTGGAAATGGCGCTTCACTTCGTCGTAAATCTGGTTGGCCAGACGAAGACGGGAGTCATACATGGTCAGCAGGAAGCCCTCAATCTCCAACTTCGGATTCAACTTCTGCTTGATAATCTTGATGGTGTTCAGCAGTTTCGAAATACCCTCAAGGGCAAAATACTCACACTGTACTGGGATGATGACCGAATCGGCAGCCGTCAGCGAGTTCACCGTGATGAGTCCCAACGACGGTGAGCAGTCTATGAGGATGTAGTCGTACTCGTCGCTAATGGGCTTCAGCACCTGAGCGATAATCTTTTCACGATTGGGCAGGTTCAGCATCTCAATCTCAGCACCTACCAAGTCAATATGGCTGGGGATGATGTCCAGCCCTTCAATATCAGTTGTATAGATGGCCTCATGCACATCTGTCTTGTTGATGATACACTCGTAGATGGAGCAGTCCACTTCCTGAATGTTCACGCCCAAACCGCTGGAGGCGTTAGCCTGCGGGTCAGCGTCCACGACAAGAACGGTCTTCTCCAAAGTAGCCAATGAGGCCGCCAGATTGATGGTCGTAGTGGTCTTTCCAACACCGCCTTTCTGGTTAGCCAAAGCAATAATCTTTCCCATAATTGTTCTTATACCTATTTAAATAGAGCTGCAAAGGTACGAATTTTCTATCAAATAATGTTATTTCTGAACCTTTTTTAGTAATTTTGCAGCCAAATAGCAATTTTTTAATGGAAAATAAGAGACCGCTAATACTAATTTCAAATGATGACGGCTATCACGCCAAGGGATTTAACGAGCTGATTAGGATGGTCAAGGACTACGGCGACGTGCTGGCCTGTGCCCCTGAGTCGGCACGCAGCGGCTTTGCCTGTGCCTTCTCTGCCACGACACCCCTGACGCTGTCACACCGCCGCCAGATGGAGGGTGTCGAGGTATGGTCGTGCAATGGCACACCAGTAGACTGTGTCAAGATAGCCTTGTCAGAGTTGTGCGACAGGCGTCCATCTATCGTCATCGGTGGCATCAACCACGGCGACAATGCCTCGGTGAACACCCACTATTCGGGCACTATGGGTGTGGTCATGGAGGGCTGCATGAAGTATATTCCCTCCGTGGCATTCTCTATCTGCGACCCCAGCAAGGATGCCGATTTCCGCCCCTTGGAGCCCTACATCCGACACATCACCCAGCAGGTGCTCAGCGAAGGACTGCCTGAGGGGGTCTGCCTGAACGTCAACTTCCCATTGTTGGAGACGAGTGGCGAAGGAAAAGAGGTGGGAAACTATCGTGGTATACGCGTCTGCCGGATGAGCAAGGGCACCTGGGGCAACGAGGTGACACGCTGTCATCATCCCCGTGGCTACGACTACTGGTGGATGGTGGGAAGCTACCATAATGACGAACCCGAGGCCACTGATACCGACCGCTGGGCCCTGGATCACGGCTACATAGCCATCACCCCAACCCAGATTGACGTCACTGCCTACGAGGCTATCGAGATGCTAAAGAGTTGGAATCTTTAATCTTTCATCTCCATGAAGTACTATCTAATTGCCGGTGAGGCATCGGGCGACCTGCACGCATCACACCTGATGCAGTCGCTGAAAGAACAAGACCCGAAGGCGGAGTTCCGCTTCTTCGGTGGTGACAAGATGGCTGCTGTAGGCGGAACACTGGTGAAACACTACCGAGAACTGGCATACATGGGCTTCATCCCCGTCCTGCTCCACCTGCCCACTATCCTCCGCAATATGAAGATGTGCCAGCAAGACATCACGGAGTGGCAGCCCGACGTGGTCATCCTCGTCGACTATCCTGGCTTCAATCTCAAAATAGCAAAATATATAAGAGAGGAGAAGAGGTCACAGGTGTATTACTATATTTCTCCCAAGATATGGGCATGGAAGGAGTACCGCATCAAGAATATCAAGCGCGACGTGGACGAACTGTTTTCCATCCTGCCTTTCGAGGTGGAGTTCTTTGAGGGCAAGCACCACTACCCTATCCACTATGTCGGCAACCCCACAGCTCAGGAAGTCAGGGAATTCTTGGCATCGGACAACAACGGACAATTACAGACTGGGGAAAAGGCAATTATTGCACTGCTCGCGGGTTCTCGCAAGCAGGAGATCAAGGACAACCTGCCGGCTATGATAGAAGCCACACGCCATCTCACTGGGCAGTATGACCTCGTACTGGCAGGTGCACCGTCTATAGAGCCGTCCTACTACGAACCTTTTTTGAAAGGCAGTGCTGTGCGCATCGTCTATAACGAGACGTTCCCCCTGTTGGCACAGGCCACTGCCGCTTTGGTCACCAGTGGTACGGCGACCCTTGAGACTTGTATGTTCCGTGTGCCGCAAGTGGTATGCTACTATACACCCTTGCCTCGCCTCATCGGGATGTTGCGCAAACTGATACTCAAGGTGAAATATGTCTCGCTGGTCAACCTCATTGCCGACCGCGAGGTGGTGAAGGAACTGGTGGCTGAGACCTTCAGCGTGGAGAACATCCGCCGCGAGTTGGAAGCCATTCTACCTGGTGGTACTCATCGCCAGCAGATGCTCGATGACTATGAGGACGTTCATCGCCGTTTGGGCGAGAGCGACGCCCCCGACCATGCCGCCAAACTGATGATACAACTGCTTCAGAATAAATGAATTATTAATTAATAAAAGTTATTTAATATGATGAAAAAAACTTTCTTTTTTGCGTTGCTGGCTGTAACAGCCCTGAACGCACAAGCACAAAACATCCAGTTGCACTACGACTTCGGTCGTAACATCTACACGGGCGAAGAGGCTGGTCGTCAGAAGGCCACCATCACCTTGGAACAGTTCAAGGCTGACAAATGGGGTTCGTGGTACTACTTCGTCGACGTGGACCTGAGCCGCCACTTCACCGAGAGTGCCTATACGGAGATTTCGCGTGAGTTCAAACTGGGAAAGGAGTCGCCCTTTGCAGCTCATGTCGAGTACGACGGCGGTCTGAGCAAGTCGGGTAGCTTCCAGCAGGCTGGTCTGATCGGAGCTGCCTACAACGGACACAATGCCGACTTCTCGAAGACATGGTCCGTCCAGGTGTTGTATAAGCAGTTCTTCAAAAGCTACAACACTACCCACTCGTATGCCAGTGCTCAGCTGACGGGCGTCTGGGGACTGAACTTCCTCAACAAGAAACTGACATTCTCAGGATTCATCGATTTCTGGCGCGGTGAGAAAGCAGACAGCCACGGATGTCTGGTGATACTCTCTGAGCCTCAGTTGTGGTACAACTTCACTGACCACTTCAGCCTTGGCACGGAGTGGGAGTTCTCCAACAATTTCGTCTACAACAGCGACCCCACCAGCGACAAGACGTTCTTCTGGAACCCCACTGTCGCCGCTAAGTGGAACTTCTAAGATGAAACATTAAACATGAAACATGAAACAAGACGGTGGTGAGTACCAACCGTCAACATTAAAGAAGGAAATAGCGGCCATGCTGCTGCATGTAGACAGCTTCATGGGCCTCCTGCTGACAGGTCTGAGCCTCCTCCTCGGTGAGGGTCTCAGGCCTGTACTTGTTGCCGTCGACAATCCTTCCCGTCAGGAATTCACACCACGTACAGGCTGCCGCATAACGACCAACGGTCAGCGACAGGTGGAAACCATCCCTATTGAGCACATCGCCCATACGATAGCGCATCAACTGGATAGTGATGCCCGTAGGAACGACACGCCTAATGCCCACACCTGGCAGGACGTTGAGCATGGTACTGACAATACGGCTATACATGGTATGCTGATTGTAGTCGTAAGCCTTGAAACGATAGGAGTTGAAGTCCAGGGCATAGGCCCACGTCATGTGCCACACGAATTGCACATGCAGATTGGTGGCATAGCTCTCCACTAAGCGCTTGAACCTGCCCAGATTAGCAAAACTCGACGGGACGCCCGACAACGGGCTGGCCTGCTGCAGGGAGATGATGTCCCACTGTTCGTTGCAGATGATGTCTTTCAGCGTCCAACTCCTACGTACATATCTGATGCCTCCAACCACCTTGCGATACTCATAGAGGGCGCTGTCGCCCGTAAGGTTGGCTACATGCCGGTCGATGCTGCAACCAGGAATATAGGCATTGCCGATGATTAGCGAGTCGCCCTGGGCACGGGCCAGTTCAAAGAGATACTGTTCGACTGCATCTTCCGAGAAACTGTTACCGATAGCCAGCACCTTAATCAGTTTAGCATGCAAGGGTAAACTGCCAAACAGGCCAAACAGCAAAACAATCAACAACCCCTTCTTCATCCAATCTTTAATCTTTATTTTTCATTGTATTTCTTCAGAAGCCCTTTGACCAGCTGACCATACTCCTTGATGACATCGTCGGCCCAGGGTCCTGTCGCCGTGGCACGTGGCAGCAGCATCGAGCTTGACTCGTTCTTGTCAGAGATGCTCCAGCACACCCAGCTGATGCCCAACCGTTCGCACAGTTCTATCCATTTTCCCTCGCTCTCCGGGTCTATCTTCCCATCTCCGGTGGCCTCGGTGGCGCCACTCTCCGAGATAAAGACGGGAATGCCCTTCTTGACGGCATTCTCCATGCGGTCACGCAGCTGGTCGCCATGGGTAGCAGCATAGAAATGGACGGTATACATCACATTGTCAAAGCCCTCCAGCGGACTCTCTGCCACCAGATGAATGTCCTGGTCCCAGTGAGGACAGCCCACCAGGACAACATTGTCAGGGTCATACTTACGAATCTCTCCGATGACTTCAGCGGCATACTTTTTCAGGGCGGCCCAGCTGTCTTCCACGGGTTCGTTGTATATCTCATAGATGATATGTGGGTGCTTGCCATATTTCCGAGCCATCTCACCGAAGAACTGCTTAGCCTCAGCGGTCTTCATGATGTGCGAGTGCCAGTCGATGATAACGTAGACATTCTGCTTGATAGCCGACTCGATAACTGCGGTCATGCACTCTAAGGCATAATCAGGATTCTCCAGATAGTTGTCCTCTATCATGATGCCCATGGCAGCACGAATCACTGAGCAGTTCCATTCGTACTTCAGCGTCTGTACTACCTTTTTATTATAGAAGCGAGGCCACAGGTTGTGCCAGCCCAAGCTGACACCTCGCAGGATGACAGGCTGTCCTTGCTGGTCGCAGAGCTGCGCACCCTGCACCTGCAAGTGCCCATATTGCTTTACGGGATCCTGCGCCCTTACAGGGCTAAATAAAAAACAAAAAATAATAAATAATAAACCTCGCACCATCTGAGCCATTGCCCTTTCCCCTGGTTTCATGTTCAGTGTTTCCATTTTTATTTCTTATTTTTTATTTCTTATTTAGGGCGAAGCCCGCTTGCGAAGCCCGCTAAAACAGCGACAACGTATACAGGTAGACCACTGCTGCCGGTATGGCCATGAGTGACGAGTCGAAACGGTCGAGCATGCCGCCATGTCCAGGTAGGATGTTTCCACTGTCCTTAATGCCCAAGGTACGCTTGAAGAGGCTCTCTATCAGATCGCCCCACGTGCCGAACACAACGACGACAAGTCCAAGTCCCAGCCATTCCAGTGTTGTGAGCATGGTGCTGTCGAGAAAACGGCTGATGGCCCATGCGGCAGCCAGCACGAAGACAGCACCGCCAATGCTGCCCTCCCACGATTTGCCTGGTGAGATGCGAGGGAACAACTTATGGCGTCCCAACAGCGAGCCTACACAGTAAGCCCCTGAGTCGTTGACCCATAAGAACACAAATACTGATAGGGGCAACAGCGTATTGAAACTCACCGCTCCCTGAGGTGTAGCCGTGAATGCCAGCACATTGAGCAGCGAGAACGGCAGGGCGATATACATCTGCGAGAGCATGGTATAGGCCCAGTTCTGGATGGGGTCCGCATGCTTGAGGTACAATTCGCTGACCATCAGATAGATGACGGTTACTAAATAGGGTATGAACACAACGCTTTTGGCAACGCCGCCATAGACATCGCTGCAGAAATAGGTCATCGCGTAGAAGAAATAGACGGCAGCAACGGTACAGATAAAGCGGTTAACGGTGACACCGGGCCGTTCGTTGACCAATCCAGTAAACTCCCATACGGTCAGTCCCGTCACAATACTAAACAACAGCACCATCGCCTCCGGCCTCAGGAACGACGCCACAACGGCAGCCACAAAGATAACGCCAGTAACAGTCCTAACAAAAAAATTCTTCATAAGCCTAAATTATTCAAATCCGTTGTTTTCAGTTATGTTTCCTCCTTCGATTCCTGTTCCTTCGTCTCCAACTCCTTGGCTTCCAGTTCCTTGGCGCGGCGCTCAGCCATGGCCTCGGCCTCGGCACGCTGCTGGGCCTCAATGAGCTCCTCGGCACGACTGGTCCACGGGCGCTTGCCAAAGATCTTTTCCACGTCTTCGGCAAAGATGACCTCACGCTCTACCAGCAACTGTGCCAGTTGGGCATGACCGTCCTTGTGCTCCGAGAGAATGCGCTTGGCACGGTCGTACTGTTCGTTGACCATCTTCAGCACCTCCTCGTCCATCAACTTGGCCGTGGTCTCGGAGTACGGCTTCTGGAACGAATATTCCTGCTGGTTGTAGTAGCACAGGTTAGGCAGTTTGTCGCTCATACCAGCATAGGCCACCATGCCGTAAGCCTGCTTGGTGGTACGCTCCAGGTCGTTCATGGCACCTGTTGAGACATGCCCTATGAAGAGTTCCTCGGCAGCACGTCCGCCCAATAGCGAGCACATCTCGTCGAGCATGGCCTCCTTGGTCTGCAGCACGCGCTCCTCAGGCAGATACCAAGCAGCACCCAACGCCCGTCCACGGGGTACGATGCTGACCTTCACCAGTGGATTGGCAAACTCCGTGAACCACGAGATAGTAGCATGTCCGGCTTCGTGGATGGCGATAGACTTCTTCTCGGCTTCAGTCATCACCTTGGTCTTCTTCTCTAATCCACCGATGATGCGGTCCACGGCATCGAGGAAGTCCTGCTTGCCTACCTTCTCGCTGTTATGGCGCGCAGCGATGAGGGCGGCTTCGTTGCAGACGTTGGCGATGTCGGCACCCGAGAATCCGGGTGTCTGACGTGCCAGGAAGTCGATGTCAAGGTTCTCGTCGAGTTTCAGCGGCTTCAGGTGAACGACGAAAATCTCCCTGCGCTCGTTGAGGTCAGGCAGGTCGACATGTATCTGACGGTCGAAACGTCCGGCACGCATCAGCGCAGAGTCAAGCATGTCGGCACGGTTGGTGGCAGCCAACGTAATGATGCCGCTATTGGTGCCAAAGCCGTCCATCTCCGTCAACAGGGCGTTCAGCGTATTTTCGCGCTCGTCGTTGCCACCCATGGCGGGGTTCTTCGAACGGGCGCGGCCCACAGCATCAATCTCGTCGATGAAGATGATACACGGTGCCTTGGTCTTAGCTTTTTCAAAAAGATCGCGCACGCGCGAGGCTCCCACACCAACGAACATCTCCACAAAGTCGGAACCTGACATCGAGAAGAAGGGCACGCCAGCCTCGCCAGCCACGGCCTTGGCCAACAGCGTCTTACCCGTTCCTGGAGGGCCTACCAGCAGGGCACCCTTGGGTATCTTGCCGCCCAATTCGGTATATTTCTGCGGATTCTTCAGAAAGTCGACAATCTCCTGCATCTCCTGCTTGGCACCAGCCTGACCGGCAACGTCCTTGAAGGTAATGCCTAACTCGCCACCTTTCTCGTACATCTGTGCCTTCGACTTGCCGACATTGAAGATGCCGCCACCGCCCATCATACCACCGCCGCCACTCATGCGACGCATGATGAACATCCACACCATGATAAGGCCTCCAAAGAAGAGGATGTTCATGAGCAGGGAATTGAAGAACTCGCCCTCCTTGGAGTTATCGTACGAGAACTTGCCCGTAAACTTCTTCTCCTCCCGGGCCTTGTTGATGAACTCCTCCACTTGGTCGACGCTGCCGATGGCTACCGTCACGCTGGGATTCTTGCCCGTCTGCTGCACGCCCTGGTGAAAGACGTCGCGGATATGCTCAGGCTTGACGTACATCTGGAGGGTATTCTCGTACTTGTTGACGACTATCCTGTCGGCATAGCCTTTATTAACCATCACCATAAAGTCCGAATAGCCAGTCTCTGTCCTGACACTCGACTTATCACTGCCCTGCGTGAAGTACATGGCAATGAGTGCTATAATCACCAAACCGTAGATCCAGTTCATGTTGAACTTCGGCATATTCATCTGCGGCTTATTATTCTGTTGTTTATTCTTCTGTTCCAAATCTATTGTTTATTGTTTAATGTTTAATCTTTAATGTATATTGTTTAATCCAAATCTGGAATTTGGATTAACTCTGCATCCTCCCACAGGTGTTCCAAATCGTAGAACTCCCGCACATCGGGCAGGAAGACGTGCACCAGCACGTCGCCATAGTCCATCGCCACCCACTGGGCATTCTCCAGACCGGCCACCGTTGCCGGTTTCTCGCCCAAGTCCTTACGGGCAAAGTCACCGATAGACTCTGTAACGGCCTCTACTTGCGACGGTGAGTTGCCCTGACAGATGATGAAATAACGGGCTATAGCTCCTTCTATTTGCTGGAGGTCAGCCACGACGATACGTTGTCCTTTCTTCTCTTGTATTCCCTTGATAATTGTCTCTACTAACTGTGTTTGTTGCTCCATTAAATATAAAATAATGTTTTGAAAGCGCAAAGTTACGAATAAGTGAGCGAAAAACCAAATTTATTTGGATTTTTCCGAACAGAAGTAACTTCGATGGCAACATTTTTGGTCGGCTCAGTTTTTATTAATAACTTTGCAGCCAAATTTAAAAAACAATAACGAATCATGTCAGAAAAGAAGTTTAAGAGAACGACCGTGACGTCGGCATTGCCTTACGCTAATGGCGGCGTCCACATCGGTCACCTGGCAGGTGTCTACGTGCCTGCCGACATCTATGTGCGCTATCTGCGCCTGAAGAAAGAAGACGTGCTGTTCATTGGCGGCTCCGATGAGCATGGCGTGCCCATCACCGTCCGTGCCCGTAAGGAGGGCATTACCCCGCAGGACGTCGTAGACCGTTACCACAAGATGATCAAGGACTCATTCGCTGAGTTTGGCATCTCGTTTGACATCTACAGCCGTACCACGTCAGAGACCCACCATAAGTTTGCTGCCGAGTGGTTCCGCAAGCTGTACGACGAGGGCAAGCTGGTGGAGGAGACCACCGAGCAGCTGTACGACGAGGAGGCCAAACAGTTTCTGGCCGACCGCTATGTCACTGGCGAATGTCCCCATTGCCACAACGAGGGTGCCTACGGTGACCAGTGCGAGAAGTGCGGACGCGACCTGAGTCCCACAGAGCTTATCAATCCCAAGTCGACCATCAGCGGCTCTACGCCTGTGCTGAAGTCGACCAAAAACTGGTACCTGCCGCTGAACGAGTACCAAGAGTGGCTGAAGGAGTGGATTCTGGAGGGTCACAAGGAGTGGCGTCCCAACGTCTATGGCCAGTGCAAGTCGTGGTTGGAGATGGACCTGCAGCCGCGTGCTATGACCCGCGACCTGGACTGGGGTATCCCCGTGCCTGTGGAGGGTGCTGAGGGCAAGGTGCTCTACGTATGGTTCGATGCCCCCATCGGCTATGTCTCGAACACGGTCGAGCTGTGCGCTAAGGAACCCGAGAAGTGGGGTTCGTGGCAGCAGTGGTGGCAGGACGAGGACACGCGCCTGGTACATTTCATCGGCAAGGACAACATCGTGTTCCACTGCATCATATTCCCCGTCATGATGAAGGCCCACGGCAAGTATATCATGCCCGACAACGTACCCTCGAACGAGTTCCTGAACCTGGAGAACGACAAGATTTCGACGTCGCGCAACTGGGCTGTCTGGCTGCACGAATACTTGGAGGACATGCCCGGCAAGCAGGATGTGCTGCGCTATGTGCTGACGGCCAACGCTCCTGAGACCAAGGATAACAACTTCACGTGGAAGGACTTCCAGGACCGCAACAATAACGAACTGGTGGCCGTCTATGGCAACTTCGTCAACCGCGCCCTACAGCTCACGAAGAAATACTGGAACGGCGTGGTGCCTGCCTGTGGTGAACTGACGGAAGTCGACAAAGTCGCTCTCAATGAGTTCAAGGACGTGAAGCAGAAGGTGGAGGCGCTGCTCGACCAGTTTAAGTTCCGCGATGCGCAGTTTGAGGCCATGAACCTCGCCCGTATCGGCAACCGCTACATCACGGAGTGCGAGCCGTGGAAGGTATGGAAGACCGACCCCAAGCGCTGTGAGACCATCCTGAATATCTGCCTGCAGCTGACTGCTAACCTCGCCATCGCCTTCGAACCCTTCCTGCCCTTCTCGAGCCAGAAACTGCGCGACATGCTGAACCTCGAGAGCTTCGACTGGAACGAACTGGGCTCTACCGACCTGCTGAAGGCCGGCCACCAGTTGGGCGAACCTGCCCTGCTGTTCGAGAAAATCGAGGACGACGTCATTCAGAAGCAGCTCGACAAGCTGGCTGCCACGAAGAAAGCCAATGAGGCTGCCCAGCATCAGGCTGCCCCTGTGAAAGACAACGTGGACTTCGAGACCTTCGAGAAGCTTGACATCCGCGTGGGTTTGGTCAAGGACTGCCAGCGCGTGCCCAAGTCGAAGAAGTTGCTGCAGTTTACCATCGACGATGGCACGGGTAAGAACCGCACCATCTGTTCGGGCATTGCAGCCTTCTACGATGACCCGTCAGTGCTCATTGGCAAGCGCATCCTCTTTGTGGCTAACTTCGCTCCACGTAAGATGATGGGCATCGAGAGTCAGGGCATGATCCTGTCTGCCGTCGATGCCGACGAAAGCCTGAGCGTGGTGACCACGACCAAGGACGTCAAGCCCGGCAGCCAAGTAGGGTAAGAAGAATATAAAAATGGTTTGTTCCCTATTCCATGGGGAACAAACCAAACAGTTTAGCGTCAATCATATCGGTGACAGTCTTGAGATGCTCGGGATTGTCACCGAATTTGCATGTATCGCCGTCAACGATGATGAGCGGACCTTTGTAGGTGGCTATCCAGTCTTCGTAGCGTTTCTCCAGACCCTGCAAGTAGTCCAGACGCATGGTCTGCTCGTACTCACGGCCTCGCTTCTGAATCTGTGCCACCAGTGTAGGGATACTGGCGCGGATGTAGATCATGAGGTCGGGCAACTTCACCAGCGACATCATCAGGTCAAAGAGGTCGGTATAGTTCTCAAAGTCGCGGTCGCTCATCATGCCCTGCCCATGCAGGTTTGGGGCAAAGATACGGGCATCCTCGAAGATGGTACGGTCCTGGATGATGACCTCCTTGGACTTCGATATCTCCACGACCTCCTTGAAGCGCTTGTTCAGGAAGTATACCTGTAGGTTGAACGACCAGCGGGGCATATCTGCATAGAAGTCAGCGAGATAGGGATTGTTGTCCACGGGTTCGAAACGTGGCGTCCATCCATAGCGATGGGCCAAGAGCTTGGTGAGGGTGGTCTTGCCACTACCGATGTTTCCTGCGATGGCGATGTGCATAGTCTGAGCGAATTTAATCTTTCATTTTTCATATTTCATCTCTCAGGGAAGAGTCCGAAGAGTGTGCGGTCGATGCGGTCAACGATGCTGGCGAAGTCCTTGGGATTGTTGAGGAAGTCCAGTTGGTCTTTCTCGATGGTCATCACCCGTCCAGGGTAGTTATTCTGGATGAAGTCATCGTAGCGTCGGTTCAGGTTCTGCAGGTATTCCAGCTGGATGGTCTGCTCGTACTCACGCCCCCGCTTCTGGATGTTTCCAACCAAATGGGGCACCGACGCCCGCAGATATATCATGAGGTCGGGCACGCGCACCATCGACATCATCTGTTCAAACAGCTCCATATAGGTCTCGTAGTCGCGCTCCGACAAGTTGCCCATGGCTTTGTTGTTGGCCATGAAGACGTAGACACCCTCGTAGATGGTGCGGTCTTGGATGATGTCGTGGTCAGCTCCGGCAATGGCCAGCAGGTCGCGGAAGCGCTCCTTCAGGAAATACACCTCAAGATTGAACGACCAACGATGTATATCGCGGTAGTAGTCTTCCAGGTATGGATTCTCGTCCACTGACTCATAGCGTGGCTCCCAGCCATAGTACTTGGCCAGCATCCTGGTCAGTGTCGACTTCCCACTCCCTATGTTTCCTGCTATCGCAATATGCATGTTGTCAGACTATTGCATGTCGTAAACCACCTGCATCAGTTTCTTTCCTATCTCGTCGGCAGCCTCCATAGTTGCTGCCTCGCTATAGACGCGTATAATCGGTTCCGTGTTCGACTTGCGCAGATGCACCCAGCGATCGGGGAAGTCTATCTTCACGCCGTCGATGTCGTTGACCTGTGCTGTGGGGTCGTTGGCATACATCTCCTTGACCTTCACCAGGATAGCATCAACGTCCGTGTCGGGCGTCAGGTCGATGCGGTTCTTGGCTATCTGGTAGTCGGGGAACTCTTTGCGCAGCTCACTCACCCTGCAGCCCTTCTTAGCCAGGGCGGTCAGGAAGAGGGCAATGCCCACCAGGGCGTCGCGACCATAGTGGCTCTCGGGATAGATGACGCCACCATTACCTTCACCACCGATAACGGCCCCTACCTCCTTCATCTTCGTGGTGACATTCACCTCGCCAACGGCGGCAGCGCTGTACGTGCCACCATACTTTTCCGTCACGTCGCGAAGCGCGCGCGTGCTGGAGAGGTTGCTGACGGTGGTCAGCGCCTTCTTGGGTGACAGGCTGCTCATTTCAGAGAGCACATAGTCGGCAACGCTGACCAGCGTGTATTCCTCGCCAAACATCTTACCGTCTTCGCAGATGAAGGCCAGTCGGTCCACATCGGGATCAACGACAATGCCCAGGTCATAGTGCCTCGACTTCATCTCCTCCATGATGTCCGTCAGGTTCTTCTCCAAGGGTTCGGGATTATGTGCAAAGTCGCCCGTCACGTCACCGTTCAGGAACTTATAGCCCACGCCTAAGCGTTCCAGCAGCTTGGGCAGGATGAGTCCGCCCACGCTATTGATGCTGTCTACACAGACTGTGAAGCGTGCCTGGCGCACGGCCTCGGCATCCACTAATTTCAGGTCGAGTACCGACTGTATGTGGCGGTCGTCAAAGCTGTTGTCTATGGTGACGTGTCCCAGCTGGTCCACCTCAGCATAGCAGAAATTCTCCTCTTCGGCTATGCGGAGCACCTCGGCCCCGTCGGCAGCTGTCAGAAACTCTCCTTCGCTGTTCAGCAACTTCAGGGCGTTCCACTGGCGTGGGTTGTGCGAGGCAGTGATGATGATGCCGCCATCGGCACCACTCAGGCGTACTGCCAGCTCTGTCGTCGGTGTCGAGGCATAGCCGATGTCCAGGACGTCGAAGCCCATACCCACCAGGGTACCGCATACCACGTCACGCACCATCGGTCCCGAGATGCGCCCGTCACGTCCTACAACGATTTTCTTACCTCTCACCTCTGCCCCTTCACCTCCTGCAATAAAGATGGCATAGGCCGTCGTAAACTTGACAATATCCAGTGGATTCAAGGTATCACCCGTACGGCCGCCTATGGTGCCACGGATGCCGGAAATAGATTTTATCAGTGTCATATTTAATGTTTAATCTTTAATCTTTCATCTTTCATTTTTCATGTTCTACCTCGCCCGTTCGTAACTGACTTCATAGAAACAGGGATAGACGCTCGACGAGGCGTCAGCCGTACCCTGCGAGTGAGGCACTATCAGTCGAACTTTTGCCGTCTCGTCACCATCGTTATCGGGGCGCCCCAGGTTGATGTAGTTCAGGGGCACCAGCCATCCTGTCGGTACTGACGTCGTCGTGCTATGGTACATATACATCATGCCACCAGCCAGAAACGATGCCGTGAAGGTGGTTCCAGACCTGACGACATTCATCTGGTCCACATACTGCGAACAGTCGACGACCATTCCCAGATAGTTGCTATAGATATAGAACGGAATGTCGTTGCGTATCAGCATGGAATCGGCCAGTATGTTGTATTCCAGAAACCTACACATCACGTTGACGGCCTTGCCTTCCTCCAGTTTGTCGCCACAGCCTTTGCGCCTAATCTGCATGTAGACGCCATTGCGGTTCAGGTAGACATATTCGTTAGCCGTCGTATCAGTGGTCTCGCCTTGTGCCTTGAAGGTGTTCTCGTCTATCACCTTGATTTTCTTCTGTGAGATGAAGCGGCTAATGGCCTCACGCTCCTTGGCCTTCTTATCGCCATACGTTTCGTAGTCCTGGCAGCCGACAAGCGCCATGCCCCCCAGCAGCACCACACACAGTAGAACGATTGTCTTTAACTTCTTCACTTTCTTTTTACTTTTTACCTTTTTACTTTATTTTCGTCTGCAAAGGTACAAAAAAATGCCGAACTATGTGCGACGAATATCATCTAACAACTTACTTTAACATATCTTCAAAGGCAGCAAGCGCTCTTTTGACGGCATCGACGGCATCGTCTATAGTGCCGTTGATGCGTCCACCCGAGGCATTCAGGTGGCCGCCGCCGTTGAAGAACTGCTCCGCCACCTGGTTGCATGGGAAATTGTCCACCGAGCGCAGGCTGACCCATACGACGTTGTCACGCTCTGAGTCCTCGCGCAAGGAAATGCTCAGCTTCAGGCCCTTGATCTGTAGCGGCATGTTCACCAGTCCCTCGGCATCGCCCTTCACAAAGTGGAACTGCTTCAGGTCCTGGTGCGTCAGCGTATAATAGGCGGCATGGCGTTCGCCGTCCACCACCAGCTTGTTGCACAGCACGTGTCCCACCATACGCAGTCGGTGCTCCGAGTAATTATGGTAGACGTTGCGGTATATCTTGTCCTTGTTGATGCGCTTCGTCAGCAGCTGGCTGATGATGAAGAACAGCTCGGGATTGTTCGAGTTGTACGTAAAACCGCCCGTATCGGTCATCATGCCACAGTAGATGGGCACGGCAAAGTGCTTCTCCAGCCGGTCGAACAGACCTAATTGCCACACGACACGGAACACCAGTTCGCACGTCGACGACATCTCGGGGTGGGATATGCACAGCACGGTGTCCACGTCAGGCCCCGGATGGTGGTCCATCAGCACCTTCTTGGCGGGCGACGCACACAGGGCGTCAGCCATTGCGTCCGTCCTGGACGGCGTGTTGAAGTCCAGACAAAACACCAGGTCGGCTATCTTCAGCACCGTGTCTACATAGTCGCGTCGCTTGTCGTAGCGCACAATCTTCTCCGTATTAGGCAGCCACTGCAGGTAGTCGGGATACTGGTCGGGCACCACCATCAGCGGTTCCTTGCCCAGCGTCTGCAGCACGCTCGCCCAACCCAGCATGGCACCCATGGCGTCACCGTCGGCATTCTGGTGACAGCACAGCACCACGGTCTCTGCCTCTTCAATGAGGGAGCGCAGCACGCTGCACTCCCCCTCTGTCATGATATTCTCCAGCATCATCCGTTGTTTCAAAACAATTCGTGAAATTCGTTGTTCAGAACAACTTATTAGGATAAACTCCCTCGTCTACAAGCTGCTGTATGCGGGCCACGGTGGCGTCGCGGTCGGCAGCATAGGTAACACCAAACCACACGCTCGTGGTGTCCAGCACCTCGCACGTTGCCGTACCCTCGGTAATGAGCTTGTTCACCATCAGCGGGATGAAGAACTCAGCTTTCAGGTTCTCCATGTTCTTCGGGTCGCTCAGGAACTCCTTGAAGTAGGCCTCCGAGTACTCGAAATAGTCGGGCGTGAAGCCCCACATGTTCATCGATACCGGCACATTTTCTTCCAACGGCTGCCACTCGCCCTGCTCGTCCTTGTACTTGATGACACCGTCCATGCGCAGAATTTCCGTACGCTCCACGACGTCCGTCAGGTGGCGCTTGTCATCGTAGGCACACACGCCACGGGCTACCGATCCGTTCTCGCTCAGCGTGTTACACACGCGGAAGCCCACCATAGCATACTCGTTGCGGGCACCCTCGGGCAGGTTGCTCAGGTACTTGCCTATCTGCATAAAGGCATCGCGACCATAGAAGTCGTCGCAGTTGATGACGCAGAACGGCTCCTTGATGACGTCCTTGCCCATCAGCACGGCGTGGTTCGTACCCCACGGCTTCTGGCGTCCTTCAGGCACCGTGAAGCCCTCAGGCAGTGCGTCCAGGCCCTGGAAGCACAGTTCACAGGCTATCTTGTCCTCGTACTTCGAGAGTATCTGCTGGCGGAACTGCTCCTCAAAATCCTTGCGGATTACCCAGACTATCTTGCCGAAACCTGCCTGAATGGCATCATAGATAGAATAGTCCATAATCGTCTCACCGTTGGGTCCCAGCCCGTCGAGCTGCTTCAGGCCGCCATAGCGGCTGCCCATGCCCGCTGCTAAAAGAAATAATGTTGGTTTCATAATCGTGTTATTTTAATATTTGTGCAAAGGTAGCATTATTTATGCAATTTACCAAACATTCTTTCGTTTTTCACATTTTTTCCATTACCTTTGCACTAAAAATAATAAACTCTGAACACTATGAAACTAATCAGTTGGAACGTCAACGGGCTGAGGGCTTGCGAGGGCAAGGGCTTCAGCGACACATTCAGGCAGTTGGACGCTGACTTCTTCTGCCTGCAGGAAACCAAGATGCAGCAGGGCCAGCTCGACCTGCAATTCGACGGCTACACCTCGTACTGGAACTATGCCGACAAGAAAGGCTACTCTGGCACCGCCATCTTTACCCGCCACCAGCCGCTCAGCGTCACCTACGGCATCGGCATCGACGAGCACGACCACGAGGGACGCGTCATCACCCTCGAAATGGAACAATTCTACCTTGTCTGCTGCTACACCCCCAACTCACAGGACGGGCTGCGGCGCCTTGACTACCGCATGCAGTGGGAGGATGACTTCCGTGCTTACCTCATGGCACTCGACCAGCAGAAACCCGTCATCCTCTGCGGAGACCTCAACGTGGCACATGAAGAGATAGACCTGAAGAACCCCAAGAGCAACCGTCAGAACGCAGGCTTCACCGACCAGGAACGTGCAAAGTTCACCTTATTATTAAATAGTGGCTTCATCGACACCTTCCGCACCCTCTACCCCGACCAGGTCACTTACTCCTGGTGGTCGTACCGCTTTCAGGCGCGTCAGAAGAATGCCGGCTGGCGCATCGACTACTTCGTCGTCTCCCAGCGCCTGCTGTCCACCATCCAAGACGCCCAGATTCATACCGACATTTTCGGCAGCGACCACTGCCCTGTCGAACTCACCCTGAAATAGCCGTAGGCCCTTGTTTACCCCAAGAGCATAGTAAGCGAATAGTAAAATTTAGAAACTTTACGAAATCACTAACAAACTAATAATTATCGTTTTACAGATTACAATTAAGATTGCGTGGTAAACATTTAGCAAAAATCTCACACAAAGAGTAATCGAATAAAAGTTCCCATCTGCCCAATAGATTAGAGCTCTGCAATCTTAAAATCTGTAGGCAATGCCAACGGTCAGGGCACTCTTCATCTGTAGGCCACTACCACCGCTAAAGGGCAGGTCGTAGATTGCAGCAAGGCGCAGATGGCCGATGTTGACACCCACACCGGCATAGACGCCCAGATGGGTGACGGAACGGTAGTCCTTATCGGATGCGAATGGTATGTCGCTATCCTTTCCTTTCTGCAAGATGCTGACACGATTGTTCTCCTCCATCGACATCTGGTGCCTGACGGATAAGCCACCCACGAGGAAGGGACTCACGCTGCTCTCCTGCGAGAAGACGTAGCCGACACCCAGGCGCAGGGCCAGTTCGGTGCACTTCATGCTCGATTCCTTATCTGCCACCAACTGCTCGTCGGCCTTGATGCTATAAGGTGTAAAACTTAACTCTACCTGGGTCATCAAGTGCTGGCTCTGACGGGGATACGTCATGTCGGCGCCCACCATCACTGTAGGCACGATGCCCGAATACTTCGCCTCGGGAGAAATGGTGACGGGCTGGGTTTTGAACGTCTGAGCACTGGAACGGAACCATGCGTAGGAAGCAGCCGCACCTATATAAATATGTGGAATCACCGACCTCGACTTCTTCGTGTCCGACTTGAACACCACACAGTCGCCCTCGCTCGTGCAGTAGCGCTCGTTGTAGCGCTTCACCATCTTCAGCAGGGCATTGCTCGTCAGATCCATCTTCCACAACCGCCCGGCCACCGTGGGGTCTTTTGACATCACGCTGCCCACTTGCTGCACCTGACCTCGGCGCGCCTCCAGCTTCTCCTCGTAGTTCGTCAGGTCCTCGTTCAGCTTGTCTTCGCGCATCACGACCTCCTTTCCTTCCATATCGGCAAAGCCGAAATATGTCTCACCGTTTAAGGAATAGCGATACAGGCTCACGCCACCTTGTACCAGGAATTCGGCAAACAGCCGTTGCACCACGTCATCCGACTTCACCACGCGGCTGACGTAATAGATGCCCTCGTCGGCCAGGCGGTAGCCGCTGATGTCCGACGGCGATAGCGTCTTGTACGTACCCTCACCCGCCTTCTTGAACTGGCACGCTCGTCCTTCAGGTAGTTTATCGTTCCACGGATGGTGTCGCCCTCGTTGGTAATGATGTACCCCTCCTTCGGGTTTACCTGAGCACTCATCTGCATAGGTAGCAGACAGAGCACACTCCAAATAATCATCTTCCTCATCATATTATCTCTTATTTCTTCACTATAACCTTCTTGGTGGTTCCGTCGGTCATGCGGACAATGTTCACGCCTGGCTGCGGCTTGCTCAGGTGCCGGCCGTCCATTGTATAACGGGCAGCCTCCTCTGCACCCTTTACACAATGAGCAGCATTAATCCCCGTGGGAGCATCTTCTTCAATATTCACAAATCTGTTCCAGCCTGCCGTCTGCTTATACAATTCCTTGGTACCTACAGGAACATGCAGGGTGCCTAAATCGTACGTGTTCCTGCTAAAAACCTGAATAGCGATTTCGTATGGTTGCTCTTGAAGCAAATAGACATTTGCAAGGCCTCCATAGCCACCGAATGACCGTTCGACAAAAGACTGCACTTCACTGCCGATGACAACTTCTTTAACTTGTTGAGGGAACCACTCACCGTTCACCACTGGGCAATGGAATGTTAATGACTTCAGATTATTGCAGCCAGAAAAAGCAAACGTTTCAACGCTCTCCACGCTGCTTCCAAGTGTTATAGAGGTCAGGCGAACACACTGTTTGAAAGCCGATTCTTCAATGGTCGTCACGCTGTTTGGAACGGTCACGGAGGTCAGGGCAGGACACTCAGAAAAAGCACTAGAGGCAATGCCCGTCACAGGATAGGTATTTCCCTCATAAACAACGGACTCTGGGATAACAACATCACCTGCATAGTTGTTCTTACCCATAATGACGTTTTTACCCCCATAGCTGACAGCCAACTCCGTGCCGTCGTTCTGCCAGACATAATAAATCATCACGCCGTCGGCATTAGGCACTTCGATGTCATAGGCGGAGGCGGTTGTGACAAACATACCCAGAAGAATGTTCAATAGAAGAATTGATAAACTTTTCTGTTTCATACCATCTATGTTGATTTCTTGTTACGGGGTGCAAAGGTAGTAAAAATAAATGAAAGAGAAAAGAAAATAGCGGAAAAACTGATATTGGTGTTACAAAATGAGGAAAATAGCTAAATAGCTGATATTTAGCGGAATAGCGGACAAAAAGAGGCGATTTTCGGGAATGAAGATGTAACAAAACGACGGACTTTCAGCTCTTCTTCTTGGCATTGATGCGTGATTTGGCCGTGCGTAAAGCACCAGAAGAGACACATAGCAACTGCTCGATGTCGGAGTCCGGCTTCCCCATCTCCTGCAAAATAAGTATG